>JANWWA010000001.1:300000-496255 GCA_025056565.1 Chloroherpetonaceae bacterium
AAACGGGACTGGTGATTATGCATGACCATGGCACGGGCGTGCAAATGCAAGGCTTTTCACCCGCTTACACGCTCATTCTCATTGACGGCGAACCTGTCATTGGACGCACCGCTGGCACGCTGGAACTTACACGCTTTACAGTCGCCAACATCGAGCGCATTGAAATTGTCAAAGGTCCATCGTCTTCGCTCTTTGGCAGCGAAGCGCTGGGCGGCGTCATCAACATCATCACCAAACAAGCCGAAGAGCCGTTCAAAGCAAAGCTGAACACGAGATATGGCACGTTCGACGCTGCAGACCTTAGCGCGATTCTGGAAGGCTCAACGGGCAATCTTTCTGCCTCGCTCATCATCAATCGCAATAGTTCAAGCGGTTACGACCTTACGCCCGAAACCGAAAGCCGCACTACGCCTGAATTTTACAACTACACACTCAACCCGAAACTCTGCTACAAATTCAGTGACGCTACGACGCTTGCGCTTGCAGTGCGCTGGCTTGTAGAGTCGCAGCGTGGCATTGCACAGTCAGGCATGCGTCTTGTTGATTCCAAAGAATCGCTTCTCGATTGGAACGCTTCGGCAAACTTCACGCACAAATTTTCGCCCTTCGTGAAAACCAGTCTGCGCCTCTATGGCTCGCGCTACGACAATCGCTTCACCAATACATTCCGCGACGACGGTAGCGTCTTTTTCTCAGGCGCATTTGATCAACGAATGCTAAAAATTGAGTCGCAAACCGATTGGGTGATAGGCGTCAGTAACATTCTCACCATTGGCGCAGGCTACATTGATGAAGGCGTCGCCGCCGATAGAATCGCAGGCGGCTCTCGCGCAATGAACACTGCCTACCTCTATGCGCAAAACGAATTCATTCCGTTTTCTTGGCTCAATCTTACCGCCAGTTTTCGCTTCGATAGAAACAGCGATTTCGGCTCGCAACTCTCGCCGCGCATCGCCGCGCTCTACAAGGCAACCGAATGGCTTTCCATTCGCGCCTCCGTTGGCAGCGGGTTCAAAGCGCCCACATTCCAACAACTTTACTTGGACTTCACCAATGCCGCAGCGGGTTACAGCGTCTTTGGCTCAACCAACGTGCGCGAGTCGTTTCGACGTTTGCAAGAGCAGGGTTTGATTCAGGGCATCTTGCTTGACCCCAGTCAATTAGAGCCAATTCGCGCCGAAAGCTCACTTGCCTTCAATGTGGGCGCAGATATGTCGCCCGCAAAATTCCTTTCGTTCAAGATCAACGTCTTTCGCAACAACGTGCGCGACTTAATTGACACGCAGCCTATTGCAGTGCGCACGGGCGGTGGAAACATCTTCACCTACTTCAATCTCAACCGCGTCTTTACCGAAGGCATTGAGACAGAACTCGCCGTGAAACTGTTTCCAAGTCTCACGCTTTCGGCGGGTTATCAATTCGTCAATGCCAAAGACGAAGGCGTGCTCGAGAAAATTCGCGCAGGCAGAATCGGTCGCACCGCAGGCGATGTCTTGAATCCCGTTTTCGTTCCGATTACTGAATCACAGTATGGCGGTCTCTTTGGTCGCTCGAACCATCTCTTGAATGTGAAACTGCTCTACGAAAACGAAGAGATGGGACTCAGCGCGTTCCTTCGCGGCGTGATTCGCTCGCGCTATGGTTTCCAAGACCGCAACGGGAACTTGATTTTAGACGACGATAGCGAATACGCGCCCGGCTACGCGATTTGGGACATCACGATAAACCAAAAACTCTGGGCGGGCTTTAGCGCGCAGATAGGCGTAGACAACATCTTCAATCAAACTGACCCGTTCTACACGCCCTTCTTGCCCGGACGAATTTGGTTCGTGGGCGTGCGTTGGGAGAGTTTCTAATGCAGTTGGCATGCCTCACCCCCGATTCCGACTCTGGTCGGAATCGTTCTCCTCTCCTTTGCAAGGAGAGGGGTTAGGGGTGAGGTCTAAGCAGATTGCCAAACATCTCTTGCAGCAATAGCTAACAACTCAAAACGACAATCACAATGACAAATGCGATTTCAACTTGCCGCATTCAACTCTCGCTCCTGTGGCTCTTGATGGTCGTGGGCATGATGCTCCACTTCGACTATCACGTGAGCGGCATTTTCTACGGCATTGACCTCAAACGCCCAAACGCAACGGGTGAATTTCCGCCAACGATTTGGCTCGTTCGCTTCGTCTTTCAGATTGCGCCAATGATGGCAGTTACATTTCTGCTCTTCTTTGAAGTGCAGTGGTTTCGTGTGGCACACTTTGGCGTGAGCGTTCTCTACACACTTGCCCACGCTTCGCACCTCATTCGTGAGTTTGAAAAGCCCGATATGTCGCAAATGAATTTGCTCTCTCTGGTTTTGGTTGTGAGCGTGCTTTTGAATGTGGTCTCGTGGCGATGGCTCAAAGAAGGCAAAGGTCAAACGCTTAAAGCTGAAAGTCCAGAACTGAGGGAATCTAAACTTGCAAAAGAATCAGCAACCGTGAGTTAAGCGACGCACAAAACAAAAAGCGAAGCGCGCGTGCAGGGCGCGCTCCGCTGAAACGCAAAAACGTGCAAAGAACCCGCATCGCGGATTGGCTAAACGCAAAGGGGCTTCTTGCAGAGGGGCTTGCTGACCCGTCTCTCGTTTTTGCGAAAGGAAATTACAAACGAAAATCTTGAAACGAATCTAAACTCAGTAGGAACTATGAAGTTCAACATTTTCCGATTGATAGGGTTTGCTGCATTCTCAGCTGCGCTGGTCTCTTGTGGTGGTTCAGGCAGCGGTGGAACCAGTCCCAGTCAGCCAGCGGAACTGCCTGTGCGCATTGTGCGCAATTTACAAGCCGATACCGCCAACACGGGCAGATTTACCTTCTTTTCGCTGCGAGATAGCTCCATTGTGCCCAACTCCGATTCAGCCACCACTCGCTGGGATATTGCCTTTCGCGCCACGACAGTCATCATCAATGGCGGTCCCATTCGCTTTGGTCGTGGTGGTGCAATCGTTCTAACAGGCACCGATTTCAATGCGCTTGCAGAACTACCTGAAACAGGTTGGCGCGTGGACTCTTCGGCAGCAAGTCTTGCAATTCCCGTTGGCAGCGACCGTGCGTGGTATAACTACAACCAAGCCACCAACGTGATTTCGCCGATTCCGGGTGTCGTTCTGGGGATTCGCACGGCAGACGGGCGATTCGCCAAACTGCAAATTCTGAGCTACTACCTTGGTGCGCCACAAAATCCTGACGGGTTCAGAGACCGCGCAAGGGTCTATACCTTCCGCTATGTCTTTCAGCCCGATGGTTCGCGGCGCGTGAAGTAGAAGCATCAGAGGCAGTCAATCACCCATTTTCCTTCGTTGGCAGGATTGGGAATTACTTTCTGTTCTTTGGCATCAATGAGCAAATCCATCGCTTCCAGCGCAAGGTAGCCCAGCAGGGGCGGCGTGCCATCATCGGGAAGTTCCATCACGTCGAGATTCGCGTCGCGGTCAAAAATCTTGATGTTTACGGGGCTGAAAATGCTGCGCTTCACAATCCCGTTTGCCGTGCGCACATCTTTCTCTTTTTGCTTTACCAGTCCAAGCGCTTCAATCATTCGCTTCGGCAGGCAGATGTATGCAGCACCTGTGTCAACCACAAACTCGACCTCCAGCGAGCGAACCTTCTCGATGGGCAACTTGCCTTCTTGGGCTTGGACAAGGTCAGCGCTGTTTTGGAGAAAAGCGGTTTGCTTCACTCGTCCCATTTCCATTGTCGTCTCTTTGAATTTTGGTTCTAACTCGTCAACTTCAAACATCGTTACGCTATGAAACGCTTAACCGTCTTTTCAATGCTACTCATTTTTGCTGGTTCACTTTTTGCGCAAGCAAAGAAACCTGCGTCAAAATCTGACTTAGCGAAAGCTAAAGATGCTGCCGCAATGAGCAAAAAAGAACAAGACAAACAAGCCATCAAAGCGATGGCGGGCACATACTTTGTAGATTTTCGCTATGCAGAAACCTTCGCTGAAGACCCCGACTACAAGCTCAAAGAGCCGTATCGCGCCAGCGGCTTAGAATGCATCGTGATTGATGAAGAGACAGATAACAAAATCTCGCTCCTTCATCTCTTAATTGTAGAAGATTCCAAAGGCGAAAAATCCATCATTAAGCACTGGCGCGAAGATTGGATTTATGAATGCACAGATCTCTACTCTTTTGACCACAATCTTACTTGGCGATATCGGAAACTCTCACCTGAAGAAGCAAAAGGCAGGTGGGTGCAGAAGGTTTACTCGGTCGATGACAGTCCGCGCTATGAAGGCATTGGCACATGGGTTCATGTCGACGGGAAGCATTACTGGGAATCGGAAGCTGATGCGCCGCTCCCGCGCCGCGAATACACGAAGCGCAGCGATTACAATGTGCTTCGCCGTCGCAACCGGCATATTCTCACAGACTACGGTTTTCTGCACGAACAAGATAACCTCAAAATCGTTCGCACAGCGGGTGCACCTGACACCGTGCTGGTAGCAGAGAAAGGGCTGAATATGTATAAGCGCGTTGAGGATGCCACGATGGGCAACCCTGCAAAAGAATGGTGGGACAAACACCGACCGTTCTGGCGTGAAGTATTGGCTGTCTGGAACGATATCTATGCACAGCAGCGCGACATTGCTTTCAAGGAAAAAGATGGCGATGGCAAACTGGCTGCAGCTTTGTTCAAACTGGATGAAGAAAGTTTCAAGCAGGGCAGAAAACCAAGTGATGTTCGTGCTGAAATTCGCTCTCTCATTGAGCAGCATTTTCATGCAGTGCAGGTTGGCGCAAGGTAATATGCAAGCTGTTGAGGACGTCTTGAAAGTGATTGAGCAGTTGCGGCTATTTCTTATGCTCGTAGCGTTTGCACTTAGCGTAGTGGGTGGCAGCGGCGTTTTGCTCTATCTTGCGTTGCTCCGAAGTGTGCTGACAAAAAACCAGTGCTGCCGCTCCTCCTACGCTGCAAACCAAGTGCCGCCAAATGATCTTGCATGGCGTAGTAAATCGTCTGGGTCAAACATTTCGGAATGCCACCTATATCAGTGTAGCCAGCACTTTTTCTATGGTTTTTCATTGAATTAGCACGCCCCTTTTAAGGCACTAAGTCACTCTTGGAAAATTCAATTTTTACTCTTAAATAGACTTAGTCTAATTAAAAAAATTTATCACACTATGGGTTACATCGGGCTTTTCTACGGGACGCAGACGGGCAACACGGAGCTTGTTGCTCAGAAAATCCAGCAAGAGTTGGGTGCAGACCTTGTCGATCTCTACAATGTCAAGCATGCGACGGCGGACGATATGGCGCAATACAGTATCCTCATTCTTGCTGCGCCGACTTGGTATGATGGAGAGATGCAGGCTGACTGGGAAGATTTTATGCCACAGCTCGAGTCGCTTGATTTTACGGACAAGTATGTCGGCTTCGTTGCGCTGGGCGACCAAGTTGGCTACTCGCAATACTTCGTGGATTCTATCGGCGTGATTGCTGACGCCGTCGTCTCGCGTGGCGCACAGGTCTTTGGGCTTTGGCCCCGTGATGGCTACCAGTTCGAGTCTTCAAAAGGACTCTATGACGACAAACACTTTTGGGGACTTGTTCTTGACTTCGAGAACCAAAGTAACCTCACCGACAAACGCATCAAGCAATGGTGCATGCAAATCCGTGAAGAACTTGGCATTGAAGCAAAACCGTAGAGAAAGGAGCGTCTAAATATGCATCAACACGCAGTGTGCCTATTTGAGACGGAGCATGGCGCTATTTTTTTCTGCAAAGATTGCGGCACGATTCACTTGGAGTTTGGCAATGTCATCTTGGAATTTACGATGCAGGGCTTTGAGACATTCTGCGACAGTCTAAACACAGTAGATTTTGCCAAGTGCGAGCAGATGAATCACAGCTATCTCTACCGCCGCAAGCTCATCTTGTCGTTTGAGCGTGCCTCTATTAAGGCCGCTTTCTATCTCCACGAAATTCATCAGCTTCAAGAACTGGCGCGCGGGGCTGCTTTTATGCTCGCACAGCGTCAGCTCTGCGAGGCTGCACAGGCACGGCTGAATTAGTCTCTCCGGTTTGTTCTTTCTGTTCTTTTGTCCTCCGTTCTGTTGCTGTTGTTATAGACGCTGTTCTTTTTAGTGTGATGTCTGTTCTTTCACTTGTTGAAGTTGCTATGCTGTGTTCTTTCTGAGCATACTACGACGAGGGCGCTCTGATGCACTCTCTGCATTAGAGCCCCTGTCTTTTTTCCGTGCAACACCAATCATCTCCGTAAACTATGAAGAAAAATTTGATGAAGGGGCTTACTGCCAAAGTTTTTTCGCTCCACTCTTGGCTTGGGGTTTTCGCAGGCACCTTTATGATTGTAATCGGCCTGACAGGCTCACTCATTGTTTTCTCTGATGAACTTAACGAATTGATTTATCGTGAGCAAGCCTTTATTGTGCCAGAAGGTGAGCCAAAATCATTTGATGCTTTGCTATCTGCACTATACCAGCAATATCCTGACGCAAAAGTCTTGCGTCTTACAAAAAGTGACTCGCCCAAGAAAGCCTACACCGCCGTGATGCAACTTGGCAAAGAACGGCTTTACACATACCTCAACCCATACACGGGTAAAGTTACTGGACAAATTGAAGTGCACTCACGTCTCACCAATTGGCTTTTGCGGTTGCACTTTACGCTACTTATGCGTCCTTTCGGCGATGGCATTGTGGCGCTCGTTGGTTTTTGCTTCATTGGACTTTCGCTCACAGGACTTTGGATTCAGCGCAAGTCGCTTTTCAGTGTCTACACGAAACCTATTCGCTGGAAAGCAGGCACAAAAGTCGCTTCGCATGATTTTCATTTACTCATTGGCTCAGCCTCCGTTTTGTTCTGCCTTGTGATGTCTATTACTGGGTTCTATATGATGCTTTACATCTTTGACCCTGAGTGGTGGCAAAGACAATTTGTAGCACGCTCATCAGAGCAAAAGTCTCAGCCTATTGTGCTTTCGCTCTCCACTGATTCGCTGATGAATGTTGCCAGAGGACTCATCTCAGACTTTGAACCTAAAAGTCTCATTTTGCCACAGAATGAAAAAGCCCCCATTCGTGTCTTGGGATATGCTACCTCCTCAAACCCTTTCTACAATGAACTCAGCAGCTATGTGAATTTTAAGCAAGATGGCACAGTGCTAAAGGTGCAGGACATCCGCACTGCCAGTTTTAGTGAGAAAGCTGATATGATGCTGCGTTCTATTCACTTTGGGCAGTTTGGTGGCATATTCGTAAAAATCATCTACTCGCTTGGCGGTTTTACACCTGCGATTCTCTCTGTTACAGGCCTTGTGCTTTGGTGGAAACGCCGAAGGAAGAACATATCTGTAATGCAACCGCAGCCATCGCCGAAGCCTACAGCTCTTCCGCTTAAACTTGCACCAGTAAAGCCAGCTGCGGCAACTCGTAAGCCTAGCTAAGTGCTCATCAGAAAGCCGCACTGCTTAGCTGCATCTTTTTGGTAAGGCTTACTGCGCTAGGTATTCCACTATTGCCGTGTGCTCCAGTCTGACGCACAGGAAGTGAGATTTGAAGTGATTCTGTATTTTTGGGCATCAACACTTTCATTATGCCCAAGATTGCACTTTTCATCACGGATTTGCTTTTCCAAAGTCAAGTGCGTGTTGCCATGCAAGGCAGTGATGCGGAGCTCATGTTTGTTAGCTCGCCCGATGCACTGCCCGCAGACACAACACCGACGCTTGCTGTCTTTGACCTTAGTTCTGGCAATCTTGCATTACTACGCGCATTTCGGGAGAAGTTTCCCGCTGTGCCGACTTTGGCTTTTCTGCCTCATATCCACACTGACCTCAAGGCACAAGCTGAAGCCTTAGGCTGCACTCGTGTTCTCTCTCGCTTTGAGTTTTCCAAAAACATTCGCCAGCTGCTTACCTCATTGCAATGAACGTTTTGACAAGCTCTTGCCGTTCAGGCAAAGTGCGTAGAGATATGAAAAACCACAACCAATATGATGTTTGAACTGACTGATACATCTAACTTAACTAAGACTGACCTTTACAAAACCCTTACAATGCAGCTTTATCACCTTCTCGAAGGTGAGCACGACTTTATTGCCAATGCTGCTAACTTTTCTGCCCTCTTATACCACACGATGCCCGACCTTAACTGGGCTGGTATTTACCTCTACAAGCAAGGCGAGCTGGTCTTAGGACCGTTTCAAGGCAAACCGGCTTGTACGCGCATTGCACTCGGCAAAGGCGTTTGTGGCACTGCCGCTGAGCGTAAGAAAACCATTATCGTGCCGAATGTGCACGAGTTTCCTGGGCATATCGCGTGCGATAGCGCCTCGAACTCTGAAATTGTGGTGCCAATGATAAGAAGCGGTCAGCTCATTGGCGTGTTAGACTTGGATAGCCCACTTTTGGCACGCTTCGATGAAGAGGACAAAGCTGGCTTAGAAAACTTGGTTGAGGTCTTTTTGGCTTCTACTCTTGGCCAGCAGCAGACATCATAAAAGCGGCACAGTGCATAGCGATATGTCAGCCAAAGGTGTGTAAATTGGTCCCTGTGGCGTTAGGCGGCTCTCAATCAAAGTGAAGGAACTCACTGGCTGGCAGCCGAGTATCGGGTTACCTGCTTTTTGGAGCGCAAGTCCAAGGTCTTTGCTGTAGCGTCCATCTCGCACACGTCCCAGCGTCAAGTGCGGCGAAAACGGGCGCGCTGACTTTGCAAATCCATGCTCTGCAACTTCCTCTTCAAGCCTTGCTGCCAGCGCTGCGAGCTGTTCTTTGCCTTCCTCAATGCCGACCCATATCGTCTCAGGACGCCACAGCGACGGAAAAGCCCCTAGGCCGGCTACCGTGATGTTGAACGCGGTCATACTCGCCGCTCGTCGGCAGGCTTGCTCCAGTGCCAGCACGGCTTCCATCTTCACCTCGCCTAAGAATTTGAGCGTAAAGTGCAGATTTTGCCGCTCTACCCATTTGACGGCTTGCGCTGGACAGTGCTGCATGAGGTTCTGCTGCAGTGCTTCGGCTCGCTCCCTCAATGGTTCACTGAGCCAAATACCTACAAATGCGCGAATTTTGAGAGAGTGGGCACGCGCAGCACTTTTTAACTTGGTTTGCACAAGATTTTCTGAAATTTTTAACTTCTTTTTTCAAACTGTAACTAATCAAATTAACACAAATTCAATGAAACACAGGGTATTTATTTCGCTGTTGCTGAGTTGGTGCATCGTAGGGGCTATTCAAGTCGCTTGGGCACAGCGCTGGATTAACGCCGCTTACGATAGCACCCGCACCAATCGCTCCATTTTCCGGCCCTTAGAGGATGCGCCTACACCAAATGAATACCGCACGGCAAGCGGTCGCCCCGGATACCGATATTGGCAGCAGCGCGTCGACTACGACATCAAAGCCACACTCGACACGGTCGAGCACAAAGTCATCGGTTCAGAGCGCATTACATACTACAACAACTCACCTGACGAACTGCCCTTTCTCTGGATACAGCTTGACCAAAACCTTAACTCCATAGAGCACAGCCGCACCTATCAATCGCGCCCTGCGCTCCCGTCCAAAATTGGCGAGCGATTCCGTCGCTTTATTGACATTGATAACTTTGATGGCGGCCACAAGGTTACGCGGGTGCAACTTGTTGATGCAAAAGGTAAGCTCATTGATGCCAAAACCTATATCAACGGCACGATGATGAAGGTAACGCTTTTGCAACCTCTAAAGCCCAAAGAAAAAGTGCAGTTGGAAATTGACTGGTCATATCGAATCCCTGACAACGGTCGTGGCGCTAAGGAGCTTGTACGTGATGGCTGGCTGTATGAAATTGCGCAATGGTTTCCACGCCTTTGTGTCTATGATGATGTCAATGGCTGGCAAACTGACCAATACTTAGGCACAGGCGAGTTTTATCTTAATTTTGGCAACTATAATGTGGAAATTACTGTGCCATGGAACCACATCGTTCAAGCTACTGGCGTTTTGCAAAATCCAAATGAAACGCTGACGGCAGAACAGCAGCGCCGCCTAAAGGAGGCTTTCCAGTCCGAGACCCCAAAGTTTATTATTCGCCCCGATGAAGTGATGAAACCTGAAACCCGTCCTAAGCAAAGCGGCACGATTACTTGGAAGTTCAAGGCGGAAAATGTGCGCGACTTTGCTTGGGTGTCTTCTAAGACATATGTTTGGGATGCTGCTGGATTCAAATATGAACCAAATGGTCGGGTTATTGAGTGTCATTCCCTCTACCCTCGTGATGCGATGCCACTTTGGGACAAAGTCTCGACCAAAGCCATCATTCAAACAATGAAAACCTATGGGCGAATGGCGTTCCCATATCCGTATCCAAAAGCGGTTAATGTGCACGGACCCGTCTTTGGAATGGAATATCCAATGATTTGCTTCTGCGGTGCCCGACCTGCCCCTGATGGGTCTTACACGGAGCAGTTAGAAAATGCGCTGGTCGCCGTTACGATCCATGAAGTTGGGCACAACTGGTTTCCGATGATTGTCGCCACAGATGAGCGCAAGTATGGCTGGCTTGACGAGGGCTTGAATACTTTCTTAGAATACTACGCTTGCTTAGAATGGAATCCAAATTTTCCTGTGCGGCGCGGTCCAGCCAAGCTGATTGTGCCCTATATGCGCGACCCGAATCAAGTGCCGATTATGTCGCACTCTGATATTGTGCCAGACGGCACATATGGTAACAATGCCTACTCTAAGCCTGCGGCAGGACTGGTAATGCTGCGTGAAAATATCCTGACTCCACAAGTCTTCGATGAAGCTTTCCGTGACTACGCCCAAACTTGGGCTTTCAAACACCCTCAACCGCATGACTTTTTCCGAATGATAAATCAATCAGCTGGAGAAGACCTCTCGTGGTTCTGGCGTGGTTGGTTCTACACCACGCATTACAATGATCAAGCCATCGTCGAGGTTACGCAGCAACTGTCCGACTCTTTGCTTCCAGGCAGCGCTGCTACAAAAGGCAAATACTACTACCGCGTCAAGGTGAAGAACAAGGGTGGGCTTGTGCTACCGCTTGAAATGGAGGTTACATATGCCGATGGCTCGAAGGAGACAATGAAAATGCCGATAGATATTTGGCGAAAAGATGAAACTGAGTTTATCAAAGGCTTCTTCAGCAACAAGGAAGTAGAAAAAATTGTGATAGACCCCAGAGAAGTGTATGCTGATGTTGACCGCAGCGACAATGTTTGGGAACGCAGTAAAGCCAAGCCCGCCACGGTGCAGCCAAAAGAAGAACGCCCAACAAGACCGAATTAAATGATAATGTAATTCTAAGCCCATATGGGAAAGCACGCTGTGATTCAGATGGGCGGCAGTCACCGTCGCTGTCGCCTATCTGGTCAACGCACTGAGAACTTTTACACAAAAGTTTATGAGCTTGTGCGCCGTGTGCCGCCCGGCTTTGTTACCACATATGGAGCCATTGCGGCAGAGCTAGGCACGCGTGCTTCAGCCAGAATGGTTGGCTATGCTTTGCATGCTGCCGTTGGCTCTGATGTACCCGCCCACCGCGTTGTGAATCGCTTTGGCGCACTAACTGGCAAGCACCACTTCGGTCACCCCGACCTAATGAAACAACTTCTGCTCGAAGAAGGCGTTACCTTCAATCCCGATGACACAGTGAAAATGGAGCAGCATTTCTACGATTTCAATCAACGCTCGACAAGGCTCTCCCAGCGTATTCAGCACCCAAAAACATCTCGCAGACCTTCGCATAACTACGCAAAGCAGAAACGGAAGTGAAGTGCGCCTTGAACGCATTTTACTCCGTTACAACTGAGAAACACTGACCTCTACCTCAGCCCTACGCCATGGGAACGATTGCAATTCGGTCAGGGATTTATTAGGGCTATCCAGTGCCAGACTGTGTAACCCTTGCCGCCTAACGCAGTGCGCGGCGCGTTTCCTTTCGCAGGGTTCGTTGATAAACCGTTTGGAGAGATTGGAGAAGAGCAATGTTTGTCTTTTCATTCTTGCAATCGTTCTGGCGAAGGCCGATTGCTGCCGGCGTAGATAAGCCGCTTAGCCTGAAAGAAGGCTTTGCTGCATTACGCTACCTGCCTAGACTTTTCAAATTGGTTTGGCAGGTCGACTCAAGGCTCGTGGTGGCTGACCTTCTCATTCGGCTCTGCCGTGCCGTGACACCATTAGCTATGCTTTATGCCTCAAAATACTTAACCGATGAAGTCGTTCACTTAATTCAGACTGAAGGTGACAGAGACTTCTCGAACCTGATACTGTGGATTGCGGTGCAGCTTGCTCTGACTGTGCTAAATGATGGTCTGGGACGTGCAAATGCTTGGACAAACGGGATGCTAGGCGATAAAGTTGTCAATGACACATCTGTCAAGCTCATGCAGCATGCCGCTACGCTGGACTTAGAAAAATTCGAGGATGCTGAGTTTTACAATAAGCTTGAGCGAGCACGCAATCAGGCAGGCACTCCAGTTTGGCTTATGGCAGAAGTAGCTGGGCAATTGCAGCAACTTCTAACGGTCGTGATGTTAGCTGCAGGGCTGATTGTCTTTGAACCTTACTTAGTGCTATTAGTAGCTGTAGCGCTTGTGCCTGCATTTTTGGGTGAGTCACACTTCAACGGACAAAGCTATTCACTGGCGCATAGCCGCACGCCTGAACGGCGTGAGCTGGATTACCTGCGTCATATTGGCGCTAGCGACGAGACCGCAAAGGAAATTAAGTCATTCGGCTTATCGGATTTTCTAATTTCTCGCTTTAAGGAACTGTCCGAGAAATTTTATCGAGAAAATAAATCCTTAGCGACGCGCAGAGCATTTTGGGGCACAGTGTTTGCCGCAATTGGTAGTGCTGCATACTTTTTTGCTTACTTCCTCATTGCTCTCGAGACTGTGCGTGGGCGTATCACATTAGGCGACTTGACTTACTTTACTGGCGCATTTTCAAATATGCGCTCACTTTTGGAGGGTATTCTCCTACGCTTTCCAGTGGTGATGGAAGGCTCGCTTTACCTAAGAGACCTTTTTGATTTCTTCGAGCTAAGGCCTCGCATTGTGTCGCCGCCGAAACCGCGTCCTGTGCCTGTACCTATCAGAAGAGGCTTTGTGTTTGAAAATGTGAGTTTCAAGTATCCCCATAGCGACCGATGGGCACTGCGCAACTTATCGTTTGAGCTTCGTGCAGGTGAAAAACTGGCACTGGTCGGCAAAAACGGCGCTGGTAAAACCACGATTACCAAGTTGCTTTTGCGGCTCTATGAGCCAACCGAAGGTCGCATCTTGCTTGATGGTTACGACCTGCGTGAATACTCACCAGAAGAGTTGCGCAAACGCATCGGCGTGATTTTTCAAGACTTCATTCGCTACCAGATGACTGCCGCCATCAATATTGCAGTCGGTGAAATCGAGCTACGACACAATCAGCAACGAATTGAATGGGCAGCTGCACGCAGCTTGGCACATTCCATCATTGAAAAATTGCCCCATCGTTATGAGCAACGCATTGGGCGACGCTTTGCAAATGGGGTCGATCTCTCGGGCGGAGAGTGGCAAAAAATTGCCCTTGCACGCGCTTATATGCGCGATGCAGAACTGTACATCTTAGATGAACCGACCGCCGCTCTCGATCCAGAAGCCGAGTATGAAGTGTTTCATCACTTTGTTACGCTCACGCAAGGCAAAACCGCTGTTTTGGTTGCTCACCGATTCTCGACAGTGCGAATGGCAGACACGATTCTCGTGCTCGAGCAAGGCAAACTGCTGGAAATGGGCTCACACGATGAACTTATGCGCAAGGGTGGACGGTATGCTGAACTTTTCTCCTTGCAGGCAAGAGGATATCAATAACCTTGCCACATTCGGTTGCTAATCAGCCATCTGGCGTTAGTACAGTCGCCTCCCTCCATCGACTGTAATTACCTGACCAGTGATATACTCACTTTCAGCTAAAAAAAGCATTGTTCTGACGATGTCATCGGGCGTACCGAGTCGTCTGAGTGGAATTTTCTGGAGAATGTCTTGTTCATACTGCTTGTCACGGTCAGGGTGTAAAAGAATCGTGCCGGGTGCGATTGCATTAACAAGGATTTTAGGCGCAAACTCCTTTGCAAAAACTTTTGTCAGGTGCACCACTCCTGCTTTTGAGACCGTGTAAGGTGCGTAGCGTCGCCACACAAGGTCTGCCGCCACATCTGCCATCGTGATAATCCTTGATACAAATGGTTGCGCTTGCATAAGGCGTGCAGCAAACTGCATTGTGAAAAATGTGCCTTTGAGGTTGGTATCCACGAGACTATCCCAGTCCTTTTCAGTCACTTCTGGTAGTGGCGTTGGGAAAAAGTTCGATGCATTCGCAATGCACAAATCCAGCCGAGAGAAGCGTCGCTCAAAGAACTTAAAGGCGTGCTCCAGCGAGCGTACCTTAGAGACATCACAACGAACCATTTGCGATTTAGGTGCGAATTTTCGCAGACATTTGAGCGTTTGGCGTGCTTCTAGTAGCGACGTGCGATAGGTAAAGCATACACTGTATCCCCGTTCTGCGAGTGCTATCGCCATCGCCCTGCCTAACCGACCTGCTGCACCAGTAATAAAGCAGACTTTTTCAGACTCCGCCTCCATTTCATTTAGAAGAAAAGAATCTGCACCAGCACAAAGAGTGGCAAGAGCACCACCAGCGAAAACTTATACATATAGGCAAAAAAGTCTGGCATTCTGACCCCATTTTCTTCTGCGACCGCTTTAACCATAAAGTTCGGTCCATTGCCAATGTAAGTTAAGCTGCCAAAGAAAACGGCTGCTACAGAAATTGCTTGCAGCACTTCAGCTGGCACGCCAGCCACCATCTCTGGCGCATTCATCGCCAGCCCGACCGCTAAAGAGTAAAATGTGAGTGCAGTGGGTGTATTATCCAAGACGGCACTCAGCGCACCCGTTGCATAGTAGAATTGCATCGTGTCCGATACACCCAGAGATTTTGCATTAGCTTCAAGATAGAGAATACATGGCACCATCGTAATAAAAATGCCTAAGAACAAGTAAGCCACTTCCTCAATTGGCGCCCAAGTAAAGTTATTACCTTCGCGAATCTCTTTTTTCGTGGTCACTAACGACAGTCCTGCAAAGCTTGCAATCACAACTTCTCGGAGAAACTTTGCCGCAGGCACTTCTTTGAAGGTCGGCACATACTGCTCATTGAGGTATGCTACAGACAACACTACTCCTAACAGCCAAACGAAGTTGATTAGCCCGCGCACACGAATCGGCGTAATTTCCGTTACATCACGACGAATGGCTTCAATCGGCTCACGGTCATAGAAGTATGTATCGACACCAAAATATATCAGGAGCAGAAGCAGGTTGACCATTAACCACTGTGGCAGCAGTTGCAGAAACCAGTCGAAAGGCACGCCACGCAGGTAAAGAATAAAAAGCGGTGGGTCGCCGAGCGGAGTTAGCAAGCCCCCACAGTTTGCTACAGCCCCAATAAAAAACAGCACAGTGTGGACTTTGAACATTCGTTCTTTATTAGTCTGTAAAATTGGGCGAATCAGTAAGGTTGCCGCACCAGTTGTGCCAATAAATGATGCCAGCACCGCACCAATCGCTAAAAATGCCGTGTTAATAATCGGCTTTGCCTCAATGTCTCCTGTGACGCGAATGCCGCCTGTAATCACAAAAAGTGAACCCAAGAGAATGACAAACGGCACATAGTCAAAGATGAGCGCATGTTCCAACTCATGCCAATGCCCCGTCGCAATCAGATATACCACAATGGGCAGAGATAGTGTTACTGCAATAATGAGTTTATTGCGATTATGCTCCCACCAGTGGTTGTAGGCAAGCGGAAACACCGCAATTGCACCGAGCATCAACACAAAGGGCGTCAGAGACCAAGCTGGAACACTGTAAGCCATAATTTTTCTGCTTGATTTTAGTAGAAGGAAAACTGATGCAGTCAGCACAGAGATTGGTCAGCAGCGCCTAAAGATAGCACCGCCTCGTGGTTCTCTGCAACGGCGCTAAAACTTTTAATGTTTCGGTAACACTGCTTTTCTGCACAAAGTGAGCTTGCGCACACTGTTCTTTCTACCTCAGCTGTCACTTAGCATACACCTGCTACTTTCTCTTCAGACTTTTCTAGCCCTGATTTCTTCTGACGCTGCGAATGTGTAACTTTACAAAAACTTAACGCAGATTGAACTATGCTAGCGGTTACGCTTCTTAGTGGCGGTATGGATAGTCTGGTTACCACCGCAATTGCCAAGCATTTAGGCTATGAATTGGCAGCGTTGCACCTCAACTATGGGCAGCGCACGGAGCGTCGTGAATTGCAAGCCTTTCACGATATTTGCGACCACTACCGCATCTCTCGCCGCTTGGTTATCGATGCAAAGCATCTGGCACAAATTGGCGGGTCTTCTCTTACTGACCCTTCTATCCCCGTCAGCCTTGCCAATCTCAAAAACCGTGAGATTCCCACTAGCTATGTGCCTTTCCGCAATGCCAACATTTTAGCAATGGCAACCAGTTGGGCTGAAGTCATTCGTGCTAATAAAATTTTTATCGGTGCGGTCGAGGAAGACTCTTCTGGATATCCTGACTGCCGCAAAGAATTTTATGCTGCCTTCAACACCCTGATTCATTTGGGCACAAAACCAACCACACACATTGAGGTAGTTACGCCCGTCATTGACATGAAAAAGTGGCAAATTGTGATTCGTGGCATGGAGCTGGAAGCGCCGTTTGAACTCTCTTGGTCTTGCTATCAATCCAACGATATTGCATGCGGCGTGTGTGACAGTTGCGCCTTGCGACTGCGTGCATTTGAACAAGCAGGTATTCGTGACCCAATTGAGTATGCCGTGCGCCCCAGCTACATCAGCTACGGTGAATCGCTTTAGGTTCAGGCACTTGCGTCAGTGCCGCGCTAATTTCCCACAGCCGCTTGGCATCTTCGAGATTGTATGAAGCTGGTGAGGATGGCACAGCACGCTTGTTATCAAAGTATTTGCCCGTTATGCCTTCCACTTCTGGCGAAGAAGCCAGATATACAGACGTCTCTGCACCTTTTTCAGGACTGGCAAGAAAAATCCCTGCTAGAGTGTTGAACAGCCCAAAGTTGCGAAACAGCTTCGTGCTAATTACACCTGGGTGCAAGCAATTTGCGGTTACGCCTGTGCCAGCCAGTCGTCTTGCCAACTCATATGTGAAGAGCACATTTGCCAGTTTGGATTGACTGTATGCACGCCAAGCACTGTAGCTTTTTTCTCCCTGCAGGTCATCAAAGTTGATTGATGCACCGAAATGTGCCGCTGATGAGACGTTCACGATTCGCGACGGTGCAGCCGCTTTGATTTTATCCAAGAGCAGATGCGTCAGCAAAAAGTAAGCAAGATGATTCACGGCAAAGGTCATCTCAATACCGTCTGGCGAGAGTTTGCGCTCGTTTTCTATCACCCCTGCGTTGTTAATTAGCACATCTATCTTGGGACAGGTCAGTTTGATCTCCTCTGCCACACGGCGAATCTCTGCTTGCGATGCAAGGTCCGCTGCAAATGTGCTTAGTTTTGCTTCTGGCACGGCACGCAGTATAGCGGCTTTTGCTTCCTCAGCTTTTGCAGCAGTGCGGCAAACCAGCCCCACTTGTGCCCCCATTTTCGCTAAGGCTTTGGCAGTCTCAAAGCCAATACCTGAGTTTGCACCGGTCACAATTACAATTTTTCCCTGCATTGATTACGCCTATTAGCCTATTAGTTTGCAAGCACTTCTATTTTTACGCGCACGACACCAGCTTGAATCATATCGATCTGACGCGCTGCAGCAGGCGACAGGTCAATAATTCGCCCTTTGCAGTTTGGTGGCAGGCGGTCGTTGATGCGCACAATTACACTTTTCTGGTTTGTTTGATTCGTCACACGCACGCGTGTGCCAAAGGCAAGACTTTGGTGTGCCGCAGTCAGTGCCTCTGCATCAAACACTTCTCCACTGCTCGTTCTGCGTCCCTGAAATTCTGCTGCGTAGTAGGAGGCAAACCCTTCTTCTACGGAAAGCACCCTCTCCGCTGCTCTGCCACTTGCCTGTATTTTGGGCAAGGCTTCTGTATCAGCGGTTGCACGCAAACTCGGCGTCGCAGGGCTTGGCGTGGCAGTAAAGCGTGCCACTGAGCGGCACCCGACCGCATTCAGCCCCACTGTGCTGAGCAATAGCACTATTAGACCTGCACGAACACTATGCACTGATGTAATTTTTCTTTGCGTTACACATCGCTCGAAACAATGTGTGACACTTTTGCACACGCAAATTTCTTGATTAGCCACCCTGCAATAAGTAGTGCAGCAAGCGGATACATTACGGAGAACAGGTAAATCTGCTCCAAGTCAAAATATGCACGCAGCGGTGCAATTCCGTAAGCGGCTATTCCAATTCCCAGCATCACACACGCACTCATTAGTCCGCTTGTCGCGGCTGCCTGCTCAGGAAAGTATTTCATTGCGAGACTGACATTAAGCGGGAAAAATGCAGAACACCCAAGTCCTGCGACGAAAAGGGAGACCAGCAACACGATTTCACTCTCGCTGTAAAATGCTAAGAGAAATGCAATGGCTATTACAGGCAAGTGGCTTAGGTAAATTTTCTCTGCACCCACTCGGCGGGAGACAGCCGAAGCGGCAATACGTCCCAAAGTGAGCGCCAGCCAAAAGAGTGAAAGCCCTGATTGTGACGATGTGTCAGACAGTCCCTTTGCTTCCCTTAGAAAAATGACCGACCAGTTTGCAAATGTTGATTCACACAACGCATACAGCACCGCCACAACGCAAAAGAGCCAAAGTCCAAACGGAACTCCCAAAGATACTTTTCTCTCTGCTTGCCGTATAGGCATTCTCACCCGTAATGGCAGTGAATGCGCTTTTGCAGCCAGCCAGCTCATTAGTGCTGCCACAGCTGTAGGGTAAGCCACCCAACTTGCTATGTGTTCAACCCAGCTAAGTAAGAGTGGTGCAAGCGTTGCCCCTGTGCCAAATGCCGCATGGACAAAAATGATTGCTGCATCGCGGTGCAGCGGGAAAAATTGTGTCGGGTAGAAATTCACTGCGGCACCTGTATAGCCGAATCCAACGCCTAAGACTGCAATTGACCACAACAGCACCTTGTAGCTTTGCAGTGGAAAGCTCAGCGCCAGAAGTCCTTGCGCCACCGCGTAGCTTACGATTCCCACTACCAGCAGTGTTTTCAGAGCCATGCGGTGCACTAGCCACGTGGCACTGAGCGAACTAACGATTGCACAAGTAATCATTGGCAGGTAAAGAAACCCATACTCTGCATCACTTAGCCCGTGATGGCTCTTAAAGAGAGTGGCGCTAGCTGGAAATGCCACATTTCCAATGCCTTGAAAGAACGCTACGGCATAGACCACTGCAATTTCTGCGCGCTGGTAAGCCCCTGTCATAAAGCCATCTTCAACATCGGCGTTGTAAAATACCTGCTTCTTGCCTTTTGTTGTCGCTACTGGTGAGAGAGCAGGCAGATATTAGATATTCATTCCTGAGCCGCAAATTTTTTACCTGCTCACAGCGTAGCGTGATGCCCGCTGCAAAACGAAATAGGGAAGCTTTCGGCTTCCCCTTTCGCACAACTTTTTCTACTTCTACTCTGCCACTGCTTGCAGCTCTTCTGCATTGAGAAATGCCAGCACGCGTCGGCAGATGCTTTCTGGGTCTAAGCCCACTTCTTTGTGCAGTTCAGCAGGCTGACCGTGGTCGATAAATCGGTCTGGCAGACCAATCACCAGCACTCTATTGCTGTAACCTTTCTCTTGCAGGTATTCCAAGACTGCACTACCGAATCCCCCTTTGATGGTATTTTCTTCCACTGTGACGAGTCGCTCATACTTTTCGCAAAGTTCATCAATGAGCGCCGTGTCGAGTGGTTTGACGAAGCGCATATTTGCCACTGCCGCCGAGATACCCTGTTCAGCCAGAAGGTCAGCCGCTTTCATGGCATGATTGGTCATTACGCCAATGCCCAAGAACGCAATATCTTCGCCGTTGCGCAGTAGCTCACCCTTACCAATCTCCAGTTGCCTGAACTCCTTGCGCATCGGCACGCCTACAGCATTGCCACGCGGGTAGCGCACTGCGATGGGTCCTGCGTCATACTTTACAGCTGTATAAAGCATATCGCGCAGTTCTTGTTCGTTCATCGGTGCCATAATCACCATATTCGGTATTAGCCGCAGGTATGACAGGTCAAATGCACCGTGATGTGTTGGACCATCTGCGCCCGCTAAACCGCCTCGATCCATTGCAAAAACCACATTCAGGTTCTGCAGTGCAACATCATGAATAATTTGGTCATATGCGCGTTGCAAGAAGGTAGAGTAGATAGCCACCACGGGTTTCATTCCTTGGGTTGCCAGTCCTGCAGCGAAGGTTACAGCATGCTGCTCAGCGATGCCCACATCGAAGAAGCGTTCTGGGATTGCTTTCTCCAAAATCTTGAGCGAGGTGCCTGATGGCATAGCAGCTGTAATCCCAATGATGCGCTCATCCATTCTGGCCAGCTCTGTAATCGTATTGCCAAACACATCTTGGTAGAGCGGTGGTGCATTTGGGTTGGGTGCTTTGAGCGATTTGCCTGTGATTTTGTCAAAAGCAGAGCTTTGTGCATGCCACTTCAACTGGTCTTCTTCAGCTGGCTTAAAACCTTTGCCCTTGATGGTAACAATATGCAAGAGTTTTGGGTGGGGCATTTCGCGCAACTCGCGCAGTAGCTCAACAAGGTGAATTACATTATGCCCATCGACTGGACCAAAGTAGCGAAAGCCTAAGGCTTCAAAGAATTGTCCGGGCGTCAGCGCTGCTTTCAGTCCCTGCTCGAGGCTGCGGATAAATTGCCTTGCGCGCTCCCCAAGTTCGTTATCCATTCGGCTTAGGAGTTCCCAGATGTCACGCCGAATTTTGTTGTAGGTTGAATTTGTGGTGAGGTCTGTGAGATATTCTTTCAGCCCTCCTACGTTTGGGTCGATTGACATACAGTTATCGTTCAGCACGACGAGTACATCGGTCTTCAGATGCCCAATGTGATTCAGCCCTTCAAATGCCATTCCGCCTGTCATCGCCCCATCGCCAATGACTGCTACGATTTTGTAGTCGGCTTTTTTCAGGTCGCGCGCCACCGCCATCCCTGCTGCAGCTGAAATTGATGTCGAAGCATGCCCTACGCCGAAGGTATCATAGATGCTTTCGCTGCGCTTTGGGAAACCTGAAATGCCTTTGTATTGCCGATTAGTGTGGAAAACCCCTCGTCGCCCTGTCAGAATCTTGTGCACGTAGGCTTGATGTCCTACGTCCCAAATGAGCTGGTCTTTGGGCGTGTTATAGACATAGTGCAGCGCTACCGTGATGTCTGTCGCACCCAAGCTCGCACCAAAGTGTCCGCCGTATTGCGAAACAAGGTCAATGACAAACTCACGGCATTCTTGTGCAATAGCAGGAAGGTCGGAAATAGGAAATTTCTTTAGATCGTCGGGCGAATTGATGCGCGACAGATACTTGCCGTAATTGACAAGATCCTCTCGAGGCTGTATGTGCTCTATCATAGTGTTTTTAGTGTTTCAGGATTGACTGCAAAGTGTCCGTTTTTTAAGCAAAGGGCAGCTAAGCTAAAAATTCACTTTACTTCGTAAAAATTCCCTTCTGTCATGACGCTCACTTGAACAGTTTAGCGAAGAAGCTAAAGAACCAACTCTCATCCGACTTGACGACCTTTTCGAGTGCTGCATCTATATTCTTTGCGAATCTTTCTACGTCCCTTACGATTGTTCGGAAGTTATCGTAGTCATCGCTGCGTTCTGGGCTTACCTGTTTCAGCTCGGCGATGACTTTGAGCAGCGGTTCAAGCTCACGCTTGCGGCGTTCTCGAGCAATCATTTTCGCCGCCTCAAAAATGTTCTTTTCTGCTACGAAGAACTCTTTTCGTTCACCCGGTTTATGCTCACGCTTTACCAGTCCCCAGTCAATTAGCTCGCGTAGGGTCATATTGACGTTGCCGCGCGAGACGCCCAGTGTTTGCATAATGTCTTCAGCACTGAGCGGCTCGACCGATACCAGCAGCAGCGCATGAATCTGCGCCATCGTGCGACTAATTCCCCAGTTTGACCCCAAAGCTCCCCAAGCCTGAATGAACTTCTCTTTTGCCTCGCTCAGTGTTAGTTTTTCCACAACACAAATTTACTGTTCAAAACTTTCAAAAAAAATTGAAAGTTTCGTCTTCAAGTTCCCGCCACTTTCATATTGATTTAACAGTTACTTAACTCAGCAGCCAGTATTTTTGAGCACTTAAACACGTCTTTGCACTCACTAAACACACCTCGTTATGAAACATATCCTAAGATTTACTTGTTTTGCACTGGCGCTTTTCGCTACTGAGCGTGCAGCAGCGCAACTTTCGCCTACAGTTCTTGGCTCTTGGGGCACAGGCATTTATCGCAGTGCTGACCCACGCTCTGCGGAAATTTTGGCATATGATCCTCCCTCTCGCCGCTTGTTTGTGGTAAATAGTGTGAGCGACAATGTGCTGGTCTTGGATTTCAGCAATCCTGCTTCACCCCGTCTCATTGACTCCATTCGTTTCACTACTGGTTCGCCGAACAGCATCGACATTCGCAATGGCATTTTAGCCGTTGCGGTAGATTCCACCAACCGTCAAGCATCGGGTAGAGTCTTTTTCTATCGTGCTGCGACTGCTGGCGCCACCAGCTCACCGCTGGCATCAGTGCAAGTCGGTGCACTGCCCGACATGCTTACCTTCACGCCAGATGGCCGATTTGTTCTTGTTGCCAATGAAGGCGAACCGAACAACTACAATGCTGGCAACATTGACCCTGAAGGCTCGGTGAGCATCATTGAAATTCCTGCTGCTGGTGCGCAAGCTATCACGCAGGCAAATGTGCGCACTGTAGATTTTCGCTCGCTCAATGGGCAAGAAACGGCACTGCGCGCACGTGGCGTGCGCATTTTCGGACCGCGCGCAACGGCGGCGCAAGACTTAGAGCCCGAATACATTGCTGTTCAAGGCGACACTGCTTATGTGGTCTGCCAAGAAAACAACGCAATTGCACTGGTGCGCATCAGCACGGCATCGTTCATTGGCATTCGCGGCTTGGGATTGAAAAACCATAACTTAGCTGGCTTCGGTCTTGACCCCAGCGACCGAGATAACGCCATCAGTATTGCACCGCGTCCTGTGTTCGGTATTTATCAGCCCGATGGCATTGCCGCATATAGCGTTGGCGGGCAGACTTTTCTCGTTACCGCCAACGAAGGTGATGCACGTGATGCTTACGCTGGCACCAATGAGCCAGAGACACGTGCAGGCGCTCTTAGCATTCGCTTAGACCCTACCGTATTTGGAGATACATCACGCACTACGGGGATTCGCCGTGATTCACTTTTAGGACGCCTGCAGATTTCCGTTGCGATACCTGATACCACACCGACTGGTCTCTACCGCAGTTTGCAGTGCTTTGGTGGTCGCTCATTCTCAATTTTCCGAGTTGATCGTGATACGCTGGTTCGTGTCTATGACAGCGGTGAGGACTTCGAGCGCATTACCGCTGAGCGGTTTGCCGCTAACTTTAATGCCAATAACACGAGTAATGACCGTGATAACCGCAGTGATGACAAAGGACCTGAGCCGGAAGACATCAAAATTGGTCGGGTCGGTGATAGCCTCTATGCGTTCATATGCGTTCATCGGCTTAGAGCGCATTGGCGGTGTGATGATTTACAATATCACTTCTCCGACTGCGCCTCGCTTCGTGGCATACATTAACAATCGCAATTTTGGCGTAACCCCTAGTGCGAGCACTGTGCTGGTTGGCGCGGCAGCTGGACCTGTTGCCGCTGACCGCGTCGGTGATTTGGGAGCAGAGGGATTACTGTTTATTCCGGGAAATCTGAGTCCCAACAACCGTCCCTTGCTTGTGGTTGCAAATGAAGTAAGCGGCACTGTTACGACCATTCAACTGAGTGCAGTTGCCTCTGTGGAGCGCCTGCCTGATGCGATGCCACATGGCTTTGCATTAGAACAGAACTATCCGAACCCGTTTAACCCGACCACTCACATCAAGTATTCCTTGCCGCAAACCGCACAAGTGAGCTTGAAAGTCTTTGACATTCTGGGTCGGGAAGTCGCAACGCTTGTGAGTGCGCGTCAAGCTGCTGGCGTCTATGTGGCAACGTTCAATGCAGCCAACTTGCCCAGCGGAATGTATTTCTATCGCTTGCAAGCAGGTGCATTTAGTGAGACGCGCAAAATGACGCTGGTGAAGTAAGTCGTCTTTCGTTGGATGGAGAAGTGCTCTTTTGGGAGCACTTTTCTTTCCACTTGGCACGACGCTTTCGGCAAACTTCTCATCTGTTCCCAAAAGAGTTAGGCTGCGCCTAAACCATAGGGGCGAGTTTTTACTCGCCCCGTGCCTTTCGATTTACGACTTAACCCCACTGAGTCGGTCAGAAATCACTTCAAAAAGGTTTTTCTTTCTTGAAGCGCCTTTGGATTCGTAGTAGTAGTTGTAGTAGCGATAATACTTGTAGTAAGAGCCATATGCTTTGTTCAGGTCAAAGTTGTTGAGCACATAGCCTAAAATTGGTGCGTCGACTTTCATTAGCGCTTGTTTGGTGCGTTTTGCCAGCTCAAACTGAGTTTGTCCTGCTGCAAGAATCACTACAACCCCATCGGCATGTTGCGACAAAACCTGTGCATCAGTTACAGCCAGCACAGGTGGGCTATCAAACAGAATGATGTCAAACTGTGCCTTCATGTCTGCCAGAAAATCCTTCATTCTCGGCGCACCCAGCAGCTCCGATGGATTTGGCGGGATTGTGCCAGATGTAATAATGCTTAAGTTTGGCACGGGTGCTGTCCGCAGGACTTCTTCAATCTTCGAGCGTCCAACCAAGTAGTTTGTTAAGCCCGGCTCTTTGCTATACCCAAAAATGGAATGAATAACTGGGCGACGCAGGTCTGCATCAATCAGCAAGGTTTTCTGCCCGCCTTGCGCCAGCGTAATTGCAAGGTTTGAAATTGTTGTGGATTTACCTTCCTTCGGCGAGGAACTTGTTATGACATAAACTTTTCCTGCACTACCATTTTCCTTTGCATTGTAAGAACTTGAAAAGAGAATAGCTGTTCGCAGCGAGCGATAGGCTTCTGAGACAGCACTCTTCGGGTCGAGGTGCGTTACAAGGTGCGAGGCAATTTTTTTGTATTCTGCTTCGGGCCCTTCAATCACTTTCACGCTGGTGCCAGATTTGTCGCGCACGGTATCGTCAAACGTTTCAATGACGGGAATTGTAGCCAGCAGTGACCCCAGCTTTTCTGCTTGCTCTGGTGTGTGAATGTTTTTATCGAGAAACTGAATGAGCATCACAACCCCTATGCCAAGTGTCAGTCCTACAACAATACTCAGTATGATATTGACTTTTCTATTTGGACCGACGGGGAAGGGGTTTGGTATAGCCCAGTCAATAATTTCAACGCCGCTTGGAACTTGCTCCTCTGCAATCAGCGCCTCTTGGTATCGTTTCTCCAACAGCGAGAAAAGCTCCTCCAGCGTTTTATTGTTGCGCTGCAATCGTGCAAACTCAATGTTTTTGCCCGGTGTTTTCAGAAACGCTTTGTCATATTCTTCTGCTAGCTCTTTGTATGCTTTGAGACGCGTCTGCACAGCCACGATTTGCAGCTCTGTCTCCAGCTTCTTTTTGTATAGCTCACGGAAATACTCTGTGTTGTTCGTGTTCGCCAAGCCTTGCTTAACCTGTCGGTCGTAGGCTTGTTGGAGCTTTTTCTTGTAGGCTTCAATTTGGTCTTCGTATTGCTTCACACGCTCTTGCGCGCTCAGGTTATACTGTGTGCCGGGGTCTGCCAGTGCGCGGTCCCGTTCAAATTCCAATCGTGCAATCTCTGCCTGAAACTGCTTGGCATAGGGGTCAATGGTCGCTTGCACTGCAGAGTTGGAAAGTTTCGGCTGTAAAGCTGCCAGCTCTTCATTATAAGCCTTGAGCGAAGCATTCAGTGCATTGAGCATCACGGTCGCTTCGTCCATTTGTGCAATAGCCTGCGAGTGCCGCTGAATCATTCTCGTCGCTTCCTCATTGAGTGCTACGACGCGATTTTGCTCCATAAAGGTTTGCAAGGCTCGCTCACTTTCTGCCAGTTGCCGCTTCTTCTGTGCCAGTTGGTCTTCAATAAATTGCCTGAGCACTCGTGCCGCATTGTTGGCTGACCGACGCTTTCGTTCCTGAAAAACCTCTGCAATCGCCCGCGACACAGTGGCTGCGTCCTCTGGATTTAGTGCGCGAAAGCCAATTGCAATGATATTGCTTCCCGGCACCTTAGAAGGCTGCACAAACATTCCCATTCGCACGCGCCCAGCAATCTCATCTACGCTTGCAATCTTTCGCTCAGCATTCAAAATAATGTCCAGTGTGTCGCGCTTCTCGGCTGGGTTTTTGTAGACAGTTTGCAGGAGTTTATAGGCCACTTCTTCTGACACTGTGCGGCTTTTTAGAATTTCAATGTCGTCCACATTTGACTCGCGCTGCGAAAGGTCTAAGCTGATGACCACCGATGCTGTGGAACGGTTGTTGTTGACCAGCACAGTTGTAACCCCCTCATAAATGTCTGGCTGCGCCCGATTGATGAGATAACCTGCAAATACCGACGTCAGAAACACCGTGAGAATAATCCACTTTCCTTTTGCAAACGCTCTCAGGTAGGCGTAAAACACATCGGCGTTGCTTTCATCTTCTTGCAGCATTTGCTGCAGCTGCTTGTAGTTTAGCGGTGTTTCGTTTGGCATTCTATATCCGTTTGATGTCGTGCGATCCATCGTCTCTTCGGCTCTTCGTTTTTGCGAGTTTTTTATTCACTCGAACTTGAAATTTACTACTTCTTTTTTGCTTTTGAGCAACGCCTTGCTTATGCCACTGGTTTTTCGCTTGCAATTGCTTGTTCTGCACGGACGCCCGCTTCTTCTTTTGCCTGTGCAAGGAACGCTATCATGCCTAAGCTGGCATTTGTTAAAGTTTGCAGCGCAAAGGTAATCAAGGCAAAGCCAGATGCTTCTACACGCGCCACATCAAAGACTTTTTCCAGCGTGATTTGACAGGCATATTGGTAAGTCCCCGCACCTGCTGGCGTAATCAGTTGTCCGAAGCCTGAAATGCTTAGCGTCGTGAGGGCTTCCATGACGCCCAGTGCATAACGTTCCTGCATTGAGAGCGCATAAAATGGTAGCAGCATTCCAAGTAGGTAAAGCACCCAGATAACTAGCGACGAGGCAACAATTTCTGCATACTTGGCACGATTTTTCAACGAGGCTGTGCCTTCTATGAAGGCCCGTAAAGCATTGGCAATACGCTCTGCCCACTTCTTCGAGCGCTTCGCCAATACTGTCTCCGCCCAGCCTGCGATTTTCTCAGGGTAGAGCGACAGTATTGCAAACGCAGTAAGCAGCGCTACCGATGCCAGCAAGATGAGGTAGGTTGCAATCTCAAATGACACATTCAATCCCCAAAGCTTTACTTCACCAAAGGCGCCGTTTATCTTTGTGCGAAAAAAGAAAGCAGAGACGGCTAAAAGAAACGCAAACATCAGCGTATCCAAAATGCGCTCAATCACAACAGAAGCCAGCACTTTTTTGGCGTCGAGCTTTTCTTGGCGTGCAAGGTTTACTGACTTCGTTACTTCTCCAACTCGTGGCAAGACCATATTGACCGCATAGCCAATCATTGTTGCGTAGAAGAGATTCAGTAGGCTCATTTTTTCTTTGACCGTAGAAAGCAAAACGCCCCAGCGCCACGCCCGAATGATGTGGCTTAGCACCATTATTGCCACTGTGACAGTTAGCCAGCTGTAATTTGCTCCTGTGATCATCTGCCAGAGCTTTTCAAGGTCACTTTGTGTAAAATCTTTGAAGGCTAGCCAAAAGAATACACCTGCTATAACGAGCGAGACGCTATACTTGATGATTTGTTTGAGCATTGATGTATCTATTAAGCTCCTATCGGCCTAGCAGAACTTTTCTTAGAACCACTAAGCCACCTGAGTGCTTGAAAATGTCACGGTCGCTTTGTGTGCGCGTTTTTTGCACGGCTCGACGTTTGGCAATGTTCTTTATAAAGTGCTGCACATTCCACCAGAGCGCCCGCCAGACATAGCGCACATACTCGCTAGCATAGCGCTGGTAGTAAATCAGCGCAGCCAGTTCCAGCAACACCCTAACTGGCAGCAGCCATAGCAAGCGCGACCATGACGCATTCTTGATAATCATCATCAGGTTGTTTCGGTGATTGAGGTAGATTTTTCGGGGATTGCCTGCTGCCAGTGTTGCCCCACCATAGTGATAGACCACCGCCTTTGGCACGCTAACAATGCGGTAGCCTGCAATTTTTAGTCGCCAGCATAAATCAATTTCTTCCATATGGGCGAAAAAATCATCATCGAAGGCACCGACCTGCTCAATGGCTTTTCGCCGCACCATCATTGCCGCCCCTGAAGCCCAAAAAATATCCCGAGATTCATCATACTGACCATGGTCAGGTTCAACTGCATTGAAAACTCGCCCCAATGCATATGGATAGCCCAGCATATCCAGCATTCCGCCTGCCGCCCCAGCGTAGTCAAATACTTTTTCGCCCCGTAGCTTGGCTTGCATGGAGCGCAGCTTGGGCTGCAAGGCCGCAATCCTTTCATCACTCTCTGCCACCTCAACCAAGTGCTCAATCCAGTCGGGTTCTTGCTCTGTGTCGTTGTTGAGGAAAATCACATACTTCCCTTCTGTGTGCCGAAAGCCAAAATTGCATCCACCTGCATAGCCCAAATTTCGCCCTGCACTGATGACTCGAATGCTACGATACTTCTCCAGTGCTAGCTTGATACTTTCGTCAACTGTGCCGTTATCGACAATTGTAACTAAGAAGTTTGCGTAGCGGGTTTTCTCCAGCGAGGCTAAGCACTTGTCTAAAATTTCCACACCGTTGAAGTGCGGGATAATCACATCTACGCTTGGCAGCGTCTTGTGTTCGCTTTTTTTCTTGCGGCTATGTTTTTGAATCGTGTCTATCAAATTATCTACACATTAAACTTGCTTACGCAAACAAGCAAAGCTAAAAAAACTTAGGGACTCTGCCTACTTGTTGAGACGCTGGGTGAAGCAATAGGCGTTTGCATTGATTCTCGACTCAGCTGATTGTAAATGAATAGTCCTGCTGCAATGCCGGTCATCAGCAAAAATAATCCGAAAAGAATTTGTCCGAAAATGAGTTTCCCCACGCCAAAGAGCCATGCATAAATCATTACCACACCGAAAAACCAATTCACTAGCTGTGAAAACAGGTTCTCTTCAACCTTTACTTCAGGCATTTGCTTTGCGATGTACCGCCATAGCCAGCCTCCCACGCGCACTTTCGCATAGAATGCTTTTAGGTGCTCTATGCTCTCAGGTTTGGTAAGGAATGTTACAGCTATCGTGACCGAAATGGTGATGCTCACAATCACGAAAAGTGACTCTGGAAAGGCTAAGCTGGTTAGCATCCGCACCCCTGCATATGCCAGAAACGGCGTCACCATTGAGGCGATTTCCGACCATGCGTTAAGTCGCCACCAAAACCAGCGCATAATGAGCACAAATCCAGTTCCCGCCCCACATTCGAGCAAAAATGCCCATGCACCAGAGATGCTTTCTAAGACAAAAAAAGTGATAAACAGCGATAGAAGCATAATTCCTACCGTTGCCATGCGTGCTACACGCACATAATGTGATTCCGTTTCACTTGGCTTAAGGAGCCGCTTGTAGAAGTCATTCAAAAGGTAACTTGCGCCCCAGTTTAGGTGTGTCGAAAGCGTAGACATATAAGCAGCTAAAAACGCCGCAAAGAGCAGTCCTTTTGCGCCATCTGGCAATACATCTCGCATCACATACACAAACCCATCTTCTTTTTGATTTAGTGGCAAAAGTGGGAACATTACTACGCTCACCAGTCCAACCAGAATCCACGGCCATGGTCGCACGCAGTAATGCGCCACGCTAAACCAAAGCGTTGCCAGCAATGCGTGCCGCTCATCTTTGGTGCTCATCATTCGCTGAGCAATATAGCCCCCTCCACCGGGCTCGGCTCCTGGATACCATGATGCCCACCATTGCACACCCACCATCGCCAAAAAGGCACTCACCGTTAGCTCCAAGGCACCCCCTGCTCGTGCATCGGGCGCAATCTCTACCAAAGTCGGTAGAAATTGAAACATCCAGTCAGGCAACTTTTGCAGCAGTCCTCCACCATCTGTTACCTCTGGTCGATTAAGTGCAATCACGGCTAAGGCAATACTGCCCGACATCGCAATTACAAACTGAATTGCATCCGTTACCGATACGCTCCACAGCCCTCCTAGTCCAGAATACAGCATGGTTAGCAAAGCAATCGCTACAATTGTCCACTCGGCATTCCACTCTGGTAGGAGGATCTTGATAATCTTATACATTGCCAGATTCACCCAACCGATGATAATGCTATTCATCACCACACCAAAGTAGACAGCCTTAAAACTGCGGAGAAACAGGGCTGGCGTGCCGCTGTATCGCAGTTCAATGAACTCTAAGTCGGTCAGCACCTGTGCCCGCCGCCAGAGCCGTGCAAAGAAGAATACGGTCATCATACTGCCTGCCACAAACGACCACCACATCCAGTTGCCTGCAATGCCATTTTTTGCGACCAATCCTGCCACCGCTAAGGGCGTATCAGCTGCAAAGGTTGTCGCCACCATTCCTGTGCCAGCTAACCACCATGGGAGCTTTCTGCCTGAGAGGAAAAACTCTGATGTGCTCCCAGAGGCTCGCTTTGAAAACCATATCCCAATGCCTGCACTGAGAGCAAGGTATACGGCGATGATGGCAAAGTCGAGTGGTGATAGATGCATTTCTTGGTTTTTTGTTGCTTTGTCCCGCTGTCAAAATAGAAAATCGCAGTTTTGCATACAACGCACTCAGGAGCGCAGGTCTCTTACTGCTTTTCACTCTTTTCTGCGCAGAAAAACACCCTTGACCACTGCCTCTTGCTGCCTCGATTTGCCTCAATCGCTCAGGGTTCTTTGCAGTCCAAGTTGCTCGCGAAAGCGGTCCCAGCGGCGATTGATAGAGAGCTTCCCTTCCAGCAATGTGTGGAAGCCCTCGAACTGCCGATTTAGCACTTGCTCACGCAGCCAGTCTAAATGCTGCTCTGTCTTTTCCTGCATTTTCAGCGTGAGCATCTTGACACTTGGAAAATTTTCTCGGCTAATCAAATCAGGGGGCTGAAAAGAAAGAAATAGCTCTGGTTTTTGCTCCTCGAGATACTCAATGCGGGAGACCACTGACGCCAGATACACGCTCCGACTTTGCGTAACAATTTTTTCCACAATTTTTGCTGTGCCTGTAAAGAAGCGTAGCGGCCGCTTATCTACGTGCTCAATAATGCCCTGCGGGAAAATCCATAATGCATTCTGTTTGGGTGAGGGTTCGAGCAGCTTGTCTACGGCATAATTGATACTCTCAATTGCTTGGCGTGGATTTTCTCGCACAATAGAAAATGCCCCTAAGCGCGTAAAGAATTGGTAACGCACCAATTGCTTGTGCTCAATGATAATGTAAAGATTTTGTTTGAAATAGGCTTCAGTACAAAGCTGTGTCCAGAATCCGTCCCACCAGTATGCATGGTTGCAGTAGAAGATGATTGGAATGGACAGATTCATTGTTTGGAGTGCCTCTGTGCCTTTGGTGCGCACTTTATCGAAGTATTTGCGTAGCTGTGCCCGAGAGTAGTATCGAAACCAAAGAGTGTAGAGTGCGCTGCGGCGAACTTTCAGCATTGAAATTTTTGCCTTAGGTCTCTCGTTTTAGAGTGCGCAAATTTACTTGTCACAATCAAACTATTAGACGATGGTAGTTCATCTGTCCCCTGAGGAAGTGCTCGCTAAAATGGAGATGAATCCAGACCTTATCCTTTTAGACGTGCGCACACCAGAGGAGTTTTATCGGCGGCGCATTCCCACTGCTATCAACATTCCGCTCGATGAACTCTATCATCGCTACGGTGAACTCGACCCAGAGCAAGAGATTGTTGCGCTTTGCGAGCATGGCATTCGTAGCCTCTCTGCCAGTGGTATGCTGGTGCAACTTGGCTTTACAAAGGTGTTCAATATGACGGGCGGCATGTCGCGCTGGCTACATCGCACGATTTCAGGATAAATGCTCCGTTCCGCAAGTCTCAGGAAAACAACTCTACCGCACAGAGCATGTTTGTTTCTTTTACATAATACAGCCGATTTTGCCGCATAAAGAAGCCATCCACCAAGAGCCCACTCATTTGCGCTCCCAAAATATCTTCGTAGATGATTGCTTGTTTTTCGTCCAGCACGAAAAGCTTGTAGTTTAGCGCTTGCACACGCAGTCCTGCTTGGTTGGTCACCCACTGTGCTGTCTGCTCGTGATACCCCAGAATGGTTTTACCTTGATAGGTTAGAACATCGAACCCTGCGACCACGCGCGCTGCGCCTGTTTGCATTTGTGCTTGTTTTGCCACAATTGCGTAGTTCGGCGATTGCTCCGTGATGTGTTCAGGCAGGGTGATGTTCTGTTCTTCCAGCAAGTTCGGTGCTCGCTCTCGCAGTGCATTCACGGCTGCTGTGTTCTGTCCAAAATCTTCAATTGCCTCTCCTGTGAGTGGATTGAGCGATAGAAAGGCACGCTCTGCGTAGCCATCGACTAGCACATTACGCACTGCCAGCAGTTGGTCATCTACAATACAGAGATAGCTTACATCAGGGCGTACCCAGCGTAGCGTTTTCGTTAGCGGGTCAAACGCCCAAATGCCGAGATGCTCAGGCACATTTGGGCTGTAGTAGCCATGAAACAAAACCAAGCCACGATAGACTGTTTCCATCCCAACCCACCAGCCGTCGCCCACTGGTCTGGCCGCCGCATCGGCGAGCACGAAGTTATCCCAAATGAGCTTCCCTGTTTCCGTATCGAGCAGAAAGAAAGAGACTTTGCGTGCACCGCGTTCTCGAAACTCTCCAATGAGGTAATGCGGGTCTAGAAACAGCGCACGCCAAATCAGCCCATTTGGCTTGTGAAATTGCCAGATAGGTTTTAGTCGCTTCTTGAACAGTCCCAGCATACCCTTTTACTCCTTTCGTGTTAGTTCATAGATGTCCATCGGTTGCATTCTGCCTAACAAGCACAGTGGCTTGATGATGTGCGACACCGCAAAACCGTTCTCAATGGCTAACGCTGGAAACTGGCTGCACATTTCACGACGCGGTGTGGCAATCAGTGCCAGTCCATCTGGCTTGAGCACCTTGTCAATTGCTGCCAGCACCGCTATTAGATTTCGCCGTTCATAGAGCACATCAGCTGCCAGCACCACATCAAATTTCTCGGTCAGTGTGATGTCGTTCCAATCCAATCGTGCAGTTCGAAGCGATACACCGTTAGCGTGCGCATTTAGTTCAATAAACGGCAGAGCCTCGACCACGTAGTCGGTAGCCAGCACCTCTGCGCCTGCCTTTGCTGCCACAACGCTGACGACCCCTACGCCTGCTCCCAACTCCAGACATTGCTTGCCTTGAATCTGGCAATCTTCAAGCAGATATTCTGCCAACACAAACGACGCTGGCCAGATTTCTGCCCAATAAGGCATTATATCGGCTGCGATATATTCCTCTGGCAAAGTGTCTAAGAGGTCATAACTGCTGGCAACGCTAAAGAAGACAAAACGATGTCGACCAATGAAGTAGGTTGCTTGCGAGAGCGCATATTGCGACGCAAGCCGCTCTTGCAGCGCTTGATGTGATGTGTGCAGCATTTAGGAATGAGGGGTTCTTTGCAGGCTTAACGTGTTAGGTAAGTCAGCAGTTCCTTCACGATACGGTCTGCGTCTTCTGCTTTTACTTTGGTGCTCCCAACCGTCTTGTGGCCGCCACCACCGTATTTTTTCATCAGCTCGCCCACATTGACATTTGCGGTGCGGTTGAAGATGTTATATCCGACGCCAATTGAGACCATCCCTGGGCGCTCGCGATCTGGCGTGATACGCATTGACAGATTGGTTGCTGCTTGAAAAGCATATACAAAGTAGCGATTGCCATTCGGCAGGCTATCGCCATAACTTCTTAGGTCTGTTATCAGCACATTTTTCTCTACGCGCGAGTTCTTACGAATGGCCTCACGGAATTTAAGGTCATCTTCACGGAACTTTTCACACCGTGCTTTCACTTCGGGGTCATTCATTATCTCTGGCAGCGTCTTGTCTTTCAGAAGGTCAATGAGACGCTGCCAGTAGGGCTCATCTTCGTGAAACTTACCATCAATGGTCATTGAGAGCAGAAGGTAACCGTCAGGCGAGAGAACTTCATCGTAGGTCAGGTCTGCGGAATCAATGCGGTCAGTCTGACGCAGCAGTTCATCATACTTTGTCAGATGCGGAAAGTTCGGCAAGTAGTAGTCATAGACCACGCGTGCGGCGGACGGCGCTGCCTTGAAGGCGCCCTTGAACTCCTTTGGTCGCACATTTGAAACATGGTGGTCGAACCACATTGCGCAATTCGGGTGATATGGCAAATTTGTGATGATGTCATTTGGATAGACTTCCACTTCCCTATCTTGCACAAACTTTGGTTCGACGAAGCGTACTTTGTCAATTTCTTCCGTGTTTTTCAAGATAACGGCGCAGACTAATCCGTCTAAATCGGCACGAGTCAGAATGTTGTATTTCATAGCCAGCTATTGATGCTCGTATGGAATCGGTTGAATTTCTGAAAATGGCTTATCCAGTTCACCTGAGATAATCATTTCCTGAAAGACGCGCATCAAGTTTGGATCCCACTTATGCTCTTGGGTTTCTTGGCTCATAATTGCTAAGCATTCCTTGACATCCAGTGCACGCTTATACGGTCGAACTGTCATCAAAGCATCGTAGAAATCAACGATGGCGATAATGCGAGCGGTGATAGGAATAGCGGTGCCAACCAGTTTATCGGGATAGCCAGAACCGTCCCAGCGCTCTTGATGCCCACGTATGATGGGCAAGACATGATGCAGCGACTTGAGCGGCTTGCAGATATTTTCTCCCGCTTCGGGGTGAATTTTCATTATCTCGTATTCTTCAGGCGTAAGCTTACCGGGCTTGAGGAGAATAGAATCTGGCACAGCAATTTTGCCAATGTCATGAATGACTCCACCTTTGCGCACAGCGTCAATATCCCACTCACTCAGGCCGATCTTCTTTGCTAGCTTCATTCCGTAGTCTGAGAGGCGGTGGCAATGTCCGTTGGTGTAAGGGTCTCGTCCTTCAATCGCCAGTGCCAGCGAGAAAATCACTGTTTCCGCATTTTCAAGCTGGTCAATATACATCTTGGTCTTAAGCAAGGCACGGACTTTGGTGATCAGTTCCACGCGATTAAACGGCTTGCCCAAGAAATCATCGACGCCAACTTCCAGTGCCTTCACCTTGTTATCAAAGTCAAAAAGCCCTGTGAGCATAATCGTCGGAATGAGGCGCGTATCGACCGATTCTTTGAGCTTTGCCACCATATCGACGCCGTTCATTTTTGGCATCAGCATATCGGTGATAATGAGGTCAGGTTTTTTCTGGCTAACGGCCTCAAGGGCTTCGAAGCCGTTGGTCGCCATACGCACCGTGTAGCCCTCGCTGCGAAGCGTCTCTTCCAGCAGCTTGAGGATAATCTCTTGGTCATCGACAATAAGAATGTCTGCCAGAGGGCGGTCGTTTGGTCTGGTCAGACCATTCTTTGGGACCGTGCTTTGTAACACATCAGGCATAATCGCAAGCAGATTTAAGTTCATCAAAATAGCTCGTCTAAGCAGGCTGATGCTGCTTGTCTTCCTTCTTGTCGTCTTTGCTGCTGCTGTGTCCTGGGAAGAAGGTCGCATGCGGGTCTATCACGGTTTTGGCGTGATTGACCGCAATAGCTGCTTCGCCGAACCCAGTTGCAATGAGCTTGAGCTTTGCTGCGTGCCATGCAATATCGCCAGCGGCATAGACGCCCGGAATGTTCGTCTGCATCTGAGCATTGACCACAATGCCATTGTTGTGAATCTCTAAGCCCCAGTCCTTAATGGGACCCAGATTGGTATGAAAGCCCAAGTTGCAGAGCACTGCTTGAACTTCAATCGTTTCTTCCTCTTTTGTTTTGTTGTTAAAAATCGTAGCGCTGCGAATTTGTCCATTTTCACCTTGAATCGACTTCAGCTCCCAAAATGTTCGGATAGGAATGCCCATCTCACGCACCTTTCGGACACTGTCCTCATGCGCCACAAACTTATCGCGGCGATGAATGAGCAACATGTCGGTTTTGTCGCCCAACGCCATCGCCCAGTCCATTGCTGAGTCGCCGCCACCGATTACCAGAATTTTCTTGCCGTAGAACATGCTCGGGTCTTTGACGAAGTAGTAAAGCCCCTTGCCTTCCCACGGTGCAATCTCAGGGGACTCGAGCTTACGAGGTGTAAATGCGCCGACACCTGCAGCAATAAGCACCGTCTTTGACCAATAGACGCGCCCATCTTCAACAGTGAGCTTCAATAAATCATTTTCTCGCTCGAGCTTCTCGACACGCGATGAGGTAAGAATCTCAGGATTGTACTGTGCGCATTGTTCATAGAGACTTTTCACCAAATCTTCTGCCAGCACTTTAGGGTAGCCTGCTACGTCGTAAATGTTTTTCTTCGGATACAGCGCCGTTAGCTGGCCTCCAATCTCGGGCAGGCTTTCCAGAATGCGCACGCGCATTGAGCGAAGCCCTGCATAGAAGGCGGCAAACAGTCCTGTCGGCCCTGCACCGATAATCGTTATGTCTGCCACATCAGGCGAGCCATTTTGCGCAAGTTGCCCGTTGCTGGAGCCGTTGGGTGTTACTGATACAGACATTCGTATGTCGAAATTTACTTTTCTTGAAGCGGCAAAGCCGAGAGTTTTTGAGTTGTTAAGGGAAAGAAGATAACGCATTTTCCATCAAAGTAAAAACACAGGTCAACTGCCTCAACACATAGCCCCTCTCTGAGTTTCCCTATCGTTTGGGCAACAGGTGTGCCTTACCGTGCCGGAATCAGGGAGGATAGCTTTCCTCACTTGCCACTCCATCTGCTTTACCTGCACAGTGTAGCACAGTATATTTCTGCCAAGAGTCAGTTGCTCCACGCCCTGTTGGCCAATTTGATACACTTTCCAGCACGTTGTTATCATGATGCGCAAAGGGTTAAAGTATTTCTTGCTCTGCTTTTTCAGGCGTGCTTAATTCTATCTGGACACACAAAGCTATGCACACTCACATATCGCACAGAGACGCATCCACTGATACGCCGCAGCCCCCGTCTCAGAATCTCTCTTACAGGCTCTCAGTTCTCGATAGTCTGCTAGTTGGTCTTGGCTTAATTCGCCTTGGCAAGCGTTTTTCGGGCTTTTTAGCGATGAGCGCCACTGCCTTCTTTCTCTTTCTCATCGCTTACAAGTTTTCTCTTTTCATCGGTGGCTTGGAGTCTTTTGGGCTATCGCTGCTTTTGGCAGTTCTTTCTTGGAAAGATTTTGTGGACACCTTCTCAAGCGACGTGCTCGAATTTTGGGTCGCCTCACTTTACTTAGCGACTGCGCCTATTTTCATTGCAGTTTGGGCACATCGTGCGTCTCGAAAAACTGTAGTAGAGCGCACAATGCAACGCAGCGGGCGAAGTCTCTGGCAACTGGCTTGGCGCTCCTTCTGCAAGCGCACCGTTGCACTGGTTGCTCTTGTCATTACAGGCGTGCTTTACTCAGTTGCGTTGCTTGCTCCCTTCTTAGCTCCGTATGAGCCTAACGACCAGCAAGATTTCACGGTTACGGCATTCCAGCCCCCTCTCTCGACGCTGACTGCGCTTCGGCTCAAGGCGCAAAAGACTTTTTCTATCCCCCTGCGAGCAGATTCTACGCTGTCATCACGGCTGACCAACCGACTGATTGAGCGCAACTGGTGGCTTCGCTTGCGTGGCGACACCGAGCAAAAACTTTTCGTCACTGACTATCGCCTTGAGGGCGAGACCGTCTTTATTCAGCAAGATTTTCGCACGCGCACGTTCCAGCGCCGTGAACTGGCAGACGGCGATTTCGTCATGCGCAAGTTTTATCTGCTCGGCACAGACCAGTATGGACGAGATATTTTCAGTCGGATTATCTACGGCTCTCGCATCTCGCTCTCCATAGGGTTTCTTGTGGTGTTTATTTCTATCACCATTGGCACTGTGCTGGGTATCACAGCAGGCTATTTTGGCGGCTTTATTGACAACCTGATTATGCGCACGGTTGATGTGCTCATTGCTTTTCCACGCATCTTTCTCATCTTGATTGTGATTGCACTTTTCGGCAACTCCATTTTTCTCATCGTGCTTACGATTTCGCTTACAGGCTGGATGAATGTGTCGCGTATTGTGCGCAGCCAAGCGCTTTCGCTGAGGGAGCAAGATTTTGTGCAGGCTTGTCGTGCGCTGGGTTTTTCTGATGCGCGCATCATTTTTCGTCATCTTGTTCCAAATGCGCTCACGCCTGTTATCGTGGCGGCAACGCTTAGCATTGGCAACATCATTCTGGTTGAAGCGGCGCTATCGTTTTTAGGCTTAGGCGTGCAACCGCCAACTCCGAGCTGGGGCAACATCATTAGCGAAGGGCGTGACAATCTCCTTAGCCACTGGTGGATTTCTACTTTTCCCGGCCTTGCAATTGTGCTGACTGTGGTCTGCTTTAATCTCGTCGGCGATGGGGTGCGCGATGCTTTAGACCCACGCCAGCGGGATTGACAGCTGCTCATCATCACTCTCTGGAGGTCATGACTATCCGATGAGCTACAAACTGGCGCTATCAAGCAAAGAAAGTGCGCGTGTTTTTCTTTGAGAAGCGGCTTGACACCTACGCCCTATGGGAGTTTGGGTTTAGTGATCCGATGGACTACAACAGCATTATGCTTTTGCAGCGCGCAAGGTTTGAGATACAAAGTTAGCCTACTCGTACAAGAAAACCGCAGTATGCCCAGTCCTGACAGCGGTTTGCTACTTCACTTTCTCTGCGAAGAGAATAGCTCGTGGCGACTGAGCGGCATCAAACGGGGAGCCGTCGTAGTTACCCAAAATCTCACGAACTTTGAATCCTGCTTGCGTGAGCATCTCTGCCAGCTCGGTTGCTGTGTAGAGCCGCACGGACTCCGTAAAGCGCTTAAGATTGCCGTTTTCAGACACCGTTACGGTTTTCTTAATTCTATCGCCGACGATTTTTCGCTCCTCGCAAATCAGCATGCCGTCCACAACGCGCTGTGTTAGGGGCTTGTAACTTTGGCGCACTTTCTCGGCATTGAAAAAGTCCAGCACATAGATGCCGCCTTGTCTCAGCGCCCGCCTCACATTCTGCACGACACGCCGGTCGTCTTCTGAGTTGTCGAAGTAACCAAAGCTCGTAAAAAGCTGCACCACAAGGTCATACTCCTCCTCAGCTGTCAGCGCCCGCATATCTTGTTGCAAGAAGGTGAGCCTGACGCTGTGTTTTTCTGCCACACGCTTAGCTTCCTGCAGCATAAAGCTTGATAGGTCACTGGCTACTACATCGCACCCTCTTTCGGCAAAGGCCACAGCGTGCCGCCCTGCTCCGCAAGCAATATCCAGGACCTTCGGCTTCGGCTGCGTTTCTTTCAGTCCCGTGCGGCGCAGAATCATCTCGACCGTTTCTTCCGCTTCCTTAAAATTCCGATGCTCGTACAGCTTGAGATATATCGGGCTACTAAACCAAGCGCTAAACCACTCATAGCTCAGCGTCTCAGGACTGGGCTGCGCTTCGGCAAGAAAATTTTGTGCTGCAGAAGCTTGGTTTTTTGACACTTGCCCTTCAATGTGTGTTTCTTTGGAAGTGTTTAGCTCAGTTGTTTCGGGAAAAGTTTGCATTTGTTCAAAAAAAGTTTGAACGCCTAACTGCTACGACCAGCCACTTTGTTCCCGACACAACGAAACTGTCCTACGCAAGTTGCAGCACCGCTAAAATGCGGCGCTGATACCCAAAGTCGGCACGATGGGCAACATTCCGTTGACATAGCGGATTACGCTTGGCACTTGACCTACTGGCACGTCCCACTCCACATCGTGGTTGTATCCAATCACATTGGTGCGGTTGTAGAGGTTAATGATATCGAGATAGAAATCCCAGCGTGCGCCCCAGAACTCCGTATGTGCTGTCAGTCGTACATCTAAACGATGATATTCAGGCAAGCGTGCAGCGTTGATATTTTCTTCGCCCCCGAAATCCAGCGAGAACATTGTTCGCCCGAAGAGCGGATCTTCTTGCACGACATACTGCCCATTTGGGTTGCGAATGATGCGTGGCTGCAAGCCAATTGCCAGCGTAATAGGGAATCCACTGCCGTAACGCCAGCGCACCGCCAAATCAAGCCAGTCATTGAATTTGTAGCTACCGACAATGTTTATCGTGTGTCGCTGATCGAAGTTGAAAGGAATCGTTAGTCCATCACGGTAGCGGTTAGCAAACGCTAATGCATAGCTGAACCAGCCGCTAAATCGGTCTTGCGACGACACAAGGCGCTTTTCGAGCAATAGTTCCACACCATATGCTTCACCGCGTCCATCATTTACAGGGATTGCCGAGAGCACTTTGCGTCGCTCTGGCGTAGGCGTTGACCAGTTGCGTACATTGTAAGCATCGCCACCCAAGAAGCGAGATGTATAGACCAGTTGCTCTTCTTTACGCTGCACAATAAGGTCATCAAAGAGCTTGTAGTAGGCTTCGGCTTTAAAGAGCCACTTGTCATCGAGCCATCGGTCAACGCCTAAGACAAAATGCATTGCGCGCTCTGCACGAAGGGAGCGAATATGCTCAGGGTCGCGTAGGTCAATAAATTGCTGCTGGTCAATGAGCTTTTCATAGCCGGGCGATTGCACATAGATGCCCCATGCGCCGCGCAATGTGGTGCTTTCATCAAACGCAAACGAGAAATTTAGTCGTGGCGACAGGTAGAGCTTTTCAATAATTTGGTAGTAATCTACTCGCACACCGGGCTGAACAAAGAGCTTGCTGTCGACCACTTCAAAGCGGTTTTGCAGGTAGAAGTTGGCTCGAAGGTAGGACTGCTGCTGGCTTACGGTTGTGTCAAGTGGCAAGGCCCCCACTCTGCCAGAGGCTTGTGCAGCCAGAAAACCTGCCCGCAATTGTTCATTCGGTCGGAGATAGAAGAAAATAGATGTTGTCATAATGTCCACGCCTGCACCGACCTCCAATAGGTTTTCTCCCCACCTTAGAGACACATCTTCCCTAAAATTCCATTTCTCAAAGCCAAAAGCATTTTCTGACTGCAAGGTTGCAGCTGCCAACTGCAACACAGCCAGCGGGTTAGCTTGCAGGGCACTGTCGAGCTTATCTTGCGGATAGTTCAGGCGGTCAACGAAATTGCCTGCAAACCGTGACGACCCACCGTTTTTATACCAAGACACAGTGAGCTTACTTAGCGTGTTTGCATTCGGACGAAAGTGCCACGACAGCCCTGCTACATCGTTGCTGGTTATGTTGCCTACGTTGAGGCTATCAGGTTGGTCTTGATTGCGCGCTGCGCTGATTACATCAATGCCATCACGCCCTAAAATGCCTGTAAATTGCAGTCGATGTTGTGGCGCCAGTTGACATGCCAAGCGAAGTTGCACATCGGCAAAGTTAGGGAACGCTGTATTGCCCTCTACCAAGCGTGCGCTCCGCAAAATTGGACCGACAATAAGGTCGTAGTAGGTGCGGCGTGCAGACAATAGCCACGACCCTTCTACGCCAAATGGTACTTTGCCTTCCGCCACCACATTTGCATCGGTGATATTTGCGTTGATTTGCGCTGTAAAAAATCGGTCGCGAATGCCATCACGGTTGCTCACGTCCAGCACTGCTGACAGCCTATCACCATACTTCGCAGGAAACCCACCTGTGATGAGGCTAATGTCTGCAATCGTCTCTGGGTTGAACATACTAATTGTGCCGTAGAGTCGATACGGGTTGAAGACTTCAATATCATCCACCAGCATCAAGTTCTGGTCGGGTCCAGAGCCACGAATGTAGAGCTGTGATGAAAAATCATTGGCAGCCAGTACGCCCGGAACCGCTTGCAGCCCACGCAACACATCTTCCACACCACCCGCTAAGTTTTTCACCTGTTTAGGCTCGAGCTTGTAGAGACTGGTGCGCACATCTTCTTTTGGCTGGCGGTAGTTTTCAGCCGTTACTTCAATTTCGCTTGTCTCCACGCTGCCCTCTACCATTTCCAACACCAGCCAGAGGGTTTTGCCTTCCTCCACTACAATCGTGCGCGACAGGGACTTATAGCCTACAAAACTGGCTTTGAGCACATATTCGCCAGCTGGGACATTCTCAATGCGGAATCGACCATCGGTTTTGGTGATGGCGCCGAATGCCGTGCCTTCAAGGCGAATCACGACACCTACCAATGGCTCCTTACTTGTCGCATCTACCACTTTCCCACTAATTGTGCCCGACGCCAGCACAGCAGTATGAAGACTCGAGAACCACGCAAGCAGCAGGGAGAGCTTTACTACCTTTCTCGGATTCATCTTCAGAGAGAGCATTTTCAGACGCAATTCCTGCACCAAATTACCGATACCCTAACTTGGGGCAAACTTTTTCCAGCTGCCAAAACATTCTGTGCTCACCAGAAATTCCACACCCGACGTTACACCGTAACTGCCACAACTTCAGTCTTTTTTGTCTACTTTCCAGAGAGATTTAAGCTGTATCACGGCGACCCAAAATACTTTCTGCAAGGAGCCCGATTGCAGCCAGCGCCAAGAGAATTTTCCAAATGCCAAAACCGTAGCGTGAGTTTTGTAGCATTGAATCCACTTCTTCGAGCCGCTCTGCAACACTGGTGAAGAAAAAATTTCTCTTTTCGAGAGCCACTAAATTCGCAAAGCGGTAAATCATGTCAGGCGAAAGCGTTTGCACATCGGATTCTGATGTAGCGATGTTGAATGCCAGTTTCATTACCAGCACCGTATCCAACCCCTTACGCGAGAAGACTTCGTAGATACCCACTTCATTGAAGACGCTGGGCTCCAGCAACAAGCGACTTTCACTATGGCGACGATTCAGTGACGCAAAGAAGAATTTGCCACTTGGCTTCCGCACCAGCGCCTCCTCACCTGCAAGCACTGGCACGCTCACTTCACTTAGCTCTCCGCAGGTGAATTGGTAGTTTCGGCTATGCGCCTTGGCACTCGAGTAAAGTGCTGCGCGAAACATCAGCGGAGCAAACAAAGGCTGCAGCACCAGTGAAGTGTGCTCAGGTTTTGGCAATGCTGCAAACAGCAGTACTAAACCAGACTGGTAGCGTGTAACCGTGAGAAACGCCTTGCCTGTCGCAGAACGCATTACCGCCTCACTTTGCCCCGTGGGAAGAATTTCCGCTGCGGCGTAGAGTAAGAACGGCTCTTCTATTGCTGCACTTTGGGCTTTACGGCGTGAGATGTCACTTTGGAACACTCCTTCAAACAGAGGGTGTCGGTAGTCAATCTGCTCAATAGAAAGTGGTGCTGCCTGTGACACGCTTGGCATTGGAATCAGTTGTCCTGCGTTCATTGGAGTCAGCACTGCATTCAGCGCCCCAAACTCAGGGCTTTCTGGGCGTGCAAATACTACCAGTCCCCCACCTTGCTGCACAAATTGCTGAATGCGGGCTACGGCTGAGCTTGAGACGGTGCCAATGCCACAGAGCATCAGCACATCGAACTTGGAGAAGTCTTGGGCATCTAAGGCGGGCTCTGGCACAAGCGTTAGCTCAAAAAAATCTTTGTTCTGCAAACTCTCCAGCGCCAAGCGCAAAAATCTTGCGTCCGCTTCGTTCCGATAGGCAATCAGCACTCGCAGCTTTTCAGGCACGAAAAATGTAAAGTAGCGATGATTGTCGGCCTCGAGTGCGTCGTTTTCTATTCTTAATTCTCCTGACAAAAATCCTTGCTGAGTTGGGGTTGCCGTCAGCACCGCTGAAGTCGAGCGATTAGCGGGTAACTCTACAGCAGTTTCTGCTGAGAGTTTGCCTGCCAGCCAAAGTGAGACGCTTTCTGTCTGGCTAGATGATACACCAAACTGCTGCAGCGTGGCTTCAACGCGCACAGGCTTATTTGGCTCAAGAATCTTTGTGAGCAGCTCTGCATTTGTCAGCGCCGCATTTTGCTTTCGACTTGCTGCCACACTCACCGCATAGAGCTTGAAATCAAAATTGTATTGATACTGGCGAGAAGAATCTCGGCGCAGAAAATCGCTTGGTTGAAAGTCAGAGATAACATACACCTCTCGATTAAAGTGCTGGCTTGTTGCTAAGGCAGACATAGCGTGCAGGAGACTTTCCTCTGCTGAGAAAGGCAGCGCAGATAGCTCAGCTGTGGCAATTTGGCGCTTTGCTTCTGAGAGAGCCAGTCGCTCAGGCTTGGTATGATGACCGATGGAGAGGAAAATCTCGTCTTGCTCAGAAAAGTGCTCTAAAATTTTCAATGCTGCCGCTCGCGCTTGTTTCCACTGGTCACCTCCGCGTGGGTCGCTATATCCCATAGACGGGGAATTATCCAGCACAATCACGGCGCTGGTTTTGGTATGTGTTCCGAAGCTCGAGCCTGCTAAATAGCCCGGCACAATCGGCTTTGAGAAAGATGACACCAAGAAAAAAACCACAAGGCTACGAATTAATAGCAATAGCCACTGACGCACTTTGAAGCGCTGCAATGCACTTTGCTCGAGCTGACGCAGTAGCACAAGCGAGCTAAACTCGAGCTGCGTGCGTCGCCGCAGGTTGAGCAGGTGGAGCAAAATTGGCAAGCTGGCTGCCAGCAGCCCGAAAAGCATTGCTGGATTGAGGAAGATCATACTGGCTCAATGCAAAATTGCGGACTTTTGCTGCACACACTCTGCTGCCACATATCCCAGTTACTTTTTTGAATTGGCTGCCGCTCTTAGACTTCACTTTCTGCGTGTGCATAAGCTGCCCGAAACATTGCTTCATACTCCGGTGAGAGCACGATACCGCGTCGCTTCATGACAATGCGCGCCACTTCTAAGGCTTTTTCCAAATCATACCGCACAAACCCTTCAGCACCCCCCCACTGAAATGAACCGATTGTTTTGGGCGGAAAGCCTGCACCAAAAATGTTCGAACTCATCCCCACCACTGTGCCCGTATTGAACATCGTGTTAATGCCTGACTTGGAATGCTCACCCATAATTAGCCCAAGAAATTGCATCTTGGTATCTATCTCCTTGCCATTTACTTTCATTCGAATGGTGCTGTAGTTGTTTTTGAGGTCGGAGGTGTTGGTGTCAGCGCCCAAGTTGCACCAGCTCGAAATGTAGGAATGTCCTAAGAAACCCTCGTGCTGCTTATTGGCGTAGCGCTCTACGATGCTCCCTTCAATTTCGCCGCCTACTTTGGCATACGCACCGACATAGACATAGTCGTAAATTTTTGCACCGATTTTGACCGTTGCGCCCTTACCTACATAGACGTAATTCATCAGCACAGCGTTAGGCAACACTTTGGCATCAGGCGCTACATACACATAGCCGTCGGTGGCATCTAAGACGGCTCCTGCACGAATCTCAGCGCCTTCTCCTACAAAAATGCGCGCTTCATTGACAAGGCATGCACGCGGATGCACCGTGCCACGAATCGTGCCAAAGTCCTCGCATAGCACAGCTTCTCGGCGAAATTCTTCAGGGTGCAGGCGCACCAAGTCCCACATAAATGCCACATAGCGGCAGTCTACCTGCGAGCTTGGAAATCTCTCTGCAATCACCTTCGCCTCAATGAGATCGGGCAGGCCGTCTGGGAAAATCTCGCTTGCTTTGCCACGAAATGCTACCAGCTGCCCACCGTTGAAATAGGCTTTACCATGCTCAAACACACCACTCAGCACTTTTTGCGCAAAGACACGGTCACAAATCACCCTGCCGTTGATGAACAGCGTATCGTCTTCAAACTGGTTAATGGCGCGCTCTGGGAACACCGTGCGCCAATACGGCACCAGTTGCCTACGCATTTGCAGACTAAGTGGCATAGAGGGCAGCGCGTGTTCAAATTTTTCACGCAAGGTGCGCATTCCAAGCGTGAGTTCATAAATTGGCTTTAGATGCAAAAGTGGCTGAAACTTCAGCACGGCTTCGTCTTCAAAAAGCACAAGGTGCATAGTTGCGATTTTATGTGCTGCCAAAATAGAGAAGGAATAAGGTGCCTTGCAAGGCGCTTTTCCATTTTGTCCTGCATCACGTGCACAGTTGAGGGCAGCGGCGAGAACTGAGAAGCCGAAGCAAGTTGCTTTGTATTCTCGCCTCTGTAGGCAGACGGCTTGTCTGAGCACCCTACTCCACATTGTGTGATTCGCACAACCTTGCGCAACTTATGCCTCCTGACCCATCAAAAGTAGCGGTGTAGTCGGCAGAAATCACCTTAGGCGACCGCTATTACATTCAGCGATTGTGGCACTACCTGCACACTTACCGTTCCAGAGACTTGCTCAAAGACTTCACCATCCAAGTGCATTGACTCAGGTCGCAAAAGATGAATATCCGCCGCTTTAACTTTGGTATAAATTACTTGCGAGGTGTAGATATGCTTGCCACGCAGAAAGGCATACACCCATTTCGGAAGTTGCCATATCGGAAATTCTTTCAAGATACAGATGTCCAGCCAGCCGTCGTTCATTTCTGCCTCAGGTGCAATCCAGAATTTGCCACCTTCCCGCTTGCCATTGCCAATCATAATTGAAAAGACTTGTTCGTAGCAGGTTTGTTGCCCTGTCGGCGTAGTTAGTTCAATCGTCATTGGTGCTGCACGATGGGTTCTGCCAACCCACCATAGCGCGTAGAGGTAGATAAGGTCGCCGCGCAGGTATCGTACTGATTTAGCCACACGAGCAATCTCGCCCGTAAAGCCAATGCCCATTGAGTTTAGAAATGCACGTTGGTACTTGCCTCTCTGACTTTGAAACAGCACAGCACCTGTATCAATTGTCTGCACACGTTGGTTTAGCACTTTTCTTACAGCATTGTCCAGTGGCAGTCGTCTTGGGGCGGTATTGCCCGAAAGGTTGCTATAAAAATCATTTCCTGACCCCAGTGGAATGCAGCCTAATGGGGTCTCAGAGTAGATGAGCGATTGTGCCACTTCGTTGAAAGTGCCATCGCCACCACAGGCTACTACAACTTCTACTTTTCTGCGTGCCGCTTCTGCAAACGCTGTTGCATCATTAGGTTGTGTCGTCAGCTGAATGACCGTATCAATCTGATTGGCTTTCAGCACCGCCTGCAATGGCTTGACCCATCGTCTCGCTTTACCACGATTGGCAGCAGGGTTAAAAATAAACCAGTATCGCTGATGCAGTGGCTCAGGTGTTGTCTGTGGCAGCGGCGACTTCTCCAGAGCCAGATTTGCTTGACTGTAGCTCATAGCAGCGTTGTGTCAAAGGTTTATCTCTGAAAATGTTGTGGCTTAGGCGACCAGTGCAACTGACAACTTTACAAACTTGCGGAAGGTAGAAAGCTTAGCGGTGTTTGCAAAATCCGCAGAACACTGCACCATAGCGCTTTTGGTCGCTTTGCGTGCCTGTGCACCTTGCAAGTGATTTGCCTATGCTGTTTTTGAAGCCTTAGCGTCTGGCAATTCGTTCAAGCAAGACCCTGCACGCCTAAGCTCCAAGTGAAATTTTCTCGCAACTCACGCTTTGAATCTGTATTTTCGCTCTATGTTGTATTGACACCATCAAATAAAGCGGGAGCATAGGTCTCTCTGCCTCATTCACTCAATGCAGCTTGGTGACTTCTTGCACTATGCCAACGCGCACATTTGTTTTATCAGGTGACCATTTCTCGGAGACAGCTGCTTCGGGCTTTTCGCTCGCAAAGTATGAAAAGGAGCTAAATGCTGCACAGTTAGAGGCTGTGCGCACTACTGAAGGTGCTGTGCTGGTTGTCGCTGGTGCGGGCACAGGCAAAACCAAGACGCTTACTTACCGTGTAGCTTACTTAATTGAGTCTGGTGTGCCCGCTCAGTCGATTTTGCTTCTCACCTTTACGCGGCGTGCTGCAGAGGAAATGCTGTCCCGTGCAGCTATGGTTGCTGGACCCGCTTGTGCACAAATTCTCGGCGGCACCTTCCATAGCTACGCCAACCGTCTTCTGCGCCAGCATAGCACCGCAATTGGACTCTCTGAGCAATTTACCATCTTAGACCAGAGCGACTCGCGTGATGTGATTGACATTGTCCGCGCCGCACTGGGCTACGACCGAAAAGGTCTCTACAAGCGATTTCCGAAAAAAGACACGCTCCAGACCATTATCAGCTACGCTGCGAACCGTGCCTTGCCTATTGAGGCTATTGTAGAAACCCTCTACCCGCAGTTTTTAGGCGTCGTGGAGGATATAAAAAAAGTTGCCGTTGCCTATCGTGATTACAAGCACAAAAACTCGCTGGTCGACTATGATGACTTGCTTACGCTGACGGCTACACTTCTTGCTGACAATCCGACTGTGCGCCGGCACATTTCCAGCACGTTGCGATACATTATGGTCGATGAATACCAAGATACCAACCTCGTTCAAGCCGAACTGGTTAAGCTGCTCTCCGAAGTGCACGGCAACGTTATGGCTGTCGGCGACGATGCGCAATCCATCTATGCGTTTCGCGGTGCAAACTATCGTAATATCTTGGACTTTCCGAAACACTTTCCAAACTGCCGCATTATTAAGCTCGAGGAGAATTATCGCAGCACACAGCATATTTTAGACCTCACTAATGCTGTCATCGCTCAGGCGAAAGAAAAATTCTCCAAGCGGCTCTATACGACCACTAAGCCTAATGGCGAGTATCCTGCAATTGTCCATGCGCCTGATGAGCAATTTCAATCCAAGTTTGTTGCTCAGCGCATCTTGGAACTGCGTGAAGCTGGCTTAGCTCTCAACCAGATGGCGGTCCTGATGCGAAATAGCCGTGACTCATTTGACCTTGAACTGGAGCTCCGAAAACGCAACATTCCATTTGTCAAATTTGGCGGACAGAAACTCACCGAAGCCGCTCACATCAAGGATTTTGTGGCCTATCTCAAACTGCTCTACAACCCGCGCGATGTGCTCAGTTGGAATCGTGTGCTAAAATTGCTGAAAGGCATTGGGCCAAAGACGGCGCAGGACATTGCCGAGTGGGTTCAGTCTGCTCCAGACCCTTACCGCGTGGATATGTCCAGCGTCTCACCCAAGTATTTGGAATCGCTGCGCGCACTGGCTTTGCTTCTCTCAGAGCTAAGCCAAAGCACAGCACCGCTCTTTGAAAAAGCCAAGCGCATCTACAGATACTACCTACCCCTCATGCAGGAGCAGTATCTTGATGATTACCCAAAGCGGCAGAAAGACCTTGAAAACTTCCTTGTCATCCTTCTTAACTACACCTCGCTGGAAGCCCTGCTAGCAGACTTAGCCTTAGAGCCGATTGACCTTTCGGCCATAGACACCAAAACCGCCCGTAAAGACGAGTCGCCACTGGTGCTTTCCACGATTCACTCGGCGAAAGGTTTGGAGTGGACGGCTGTCTTTCTCATCAATGCATTAGATGGCATCTTACCTTCCTACTATGCGGTCAGCGACGAGGAGTTAGATGAGGAATTGCGCTTGCTCTATGTGGCACTGACGCGTGCAAAGGAGTATCTCTACATCTCTTTCCCAATTCTGCGAGGTCGCCAGCAAGAAGAATACTTCAGCAACCCATCGCGGTTTTTGGCACAGTTGCCCTCGGAGCTTTATGAGCGCATTTTGCTTGTGAGCGCTCGCACTGCGCCTAAAGCGCTGGCTTCGCCACGCACTTCCACTCGTCCTTCTACCTCGTCGCCTCCAGATAGTGATGCCTTCGATGCTCTCTTCTAAGCCCTTCGCTGCGGCGCAAGCGGACTGTCAAACTTTTTTTTCCCTGTATCACTGCGCTTCCTCTGTATGGAAAGGTCTTTGGAGCATCAGCCTAAGATGGCGCGGAACATCAAGAACAGTGTGCCTGCTAAAAGCATTGAGACAGGGAGCGTAAGAAGCCAAGCCAGCGCAATTTTGCGCACTACATCAACTTGAATGCCCGCTTTTTGTGCCACCATTGTGCCCGCTACGCCAGATGAAAGCACATGCGTTGTGCTGACTGGTAAGCCTAAGAGTGAAGACAGCCCAATTGTGCTCATTGCAACGATTTCAGCTGCAGCCCCTTGCGAATAAGTGAGGTGAGATTTTCCGATTTTCTCGCCTACCGTTACCACAATGCGTTTCCAGCCAATCATTGTGCCAATGCCAAGTGAGAGCGCAATGGCTACAATCACCCAAGTTGGAGCATACTCCGTAATGTTGCGCAAGGCTTTTAGGCGTGCTTTAAGCGACAACAGCACTTCTTCTGGTAACGCAAGCTGTTTTTCTTTTTCCAGCTTGCTGAATGCATTCGTGATGAGCAAAATGCGCTTTCGAATTTCAAAGCGTTCTTCTTTTGGAATTTCCACCACTGAAGATTTGCCTGCCAGCTTAGCTTGAACCACGCGCAAATTGTCTTTGAGCGTCCTAAACAGCGACTGTTTTTCTTGTTGCACTGGACTTGCCATCAGCGATGCAGGCATAATAAGTGCTGCGGTCATTTCGTGCTGCACCCACTCTTCCAGTTCTCGAGAGGCTGCCAGTGTCTCCGTTAGCTGCTCCCTGCTGCAGTCCATATTGAGGGCGTAACTGGCCGGCAAGATACCGATGAGGATGAGCATCACAAGGCCGACGCCCTTTTGTCCATCGTTGGAACCGTGTGCAAAGCTCACACCTGTACAAGTGAAAATTAGGATCGCTCGCACCCACCAAGGAGGCGGTGTGTCGCCTTCTGGCGCTTGATGCAGTTTGGGGTTTCGTGCCAGCCTTTTGAGCAAGAGCAACAAGAGCGCTGCCAGCGTGAAACCAATGAGCGGTGAGATGAGCAGCGACAGTCCGATTTCTCCTGCTTTTGACCAATTGACCCCGCTTCCGAAAATGTGCCCCGGCAAAAGCGAATTCGCCAGCCCCACCCCTAAAATTGAACCAATGAGTGTGTGGGAGCTGGAAGCTGGAATGCCAAAATACCAAGTGCCTACATTCCAAATCACTGCGCCGATGAGCAAAGCAAGCACCATTGCCATTCCTGCTCCAGTGCCGCTCGAGACCAGCAAATCCACAGGTAAGAGGTTGATAATCCCGATTGCTACAGCAATCCCGCCCAGAAACACTCCCAAAAAGTTCCAGATACCTGACCAGACTACAGAAGGCACTGGTTTGAGGGATTTTGTGTAAATCACAGTGGCTACAGCATTTGCTGTATCGTGAAACCCATTGACGAACTCAAACCCACACGCAATTGCTAGTGAGAGAAATAGGAGTATCATCATCCCGCTTGTCAGCGAACCATCAAAGAGTGCTTCCATATCAGAAGATAGTTTATGCAGATGTAGATAGGCGCAGGTAACCGTAAAATTAGCAGCGCTCGGGCTTAGATGAAACGCTCACATTCAGATTTAACAAAAATGTAACACAGGGGCAGAGCAAACTTGCCTGCCTCGTGTCATATCACCTTGCACTCCAGTTTTGCGAATTTCGCCACAAAAATTGGAAGCAGGGGTCTTTTCACGCTGCGTGTTTGTGCCGGCACGTCTTTCTATGGGCGATGCGTGTGGTTGCACATACAGGGCTCGTGCATCACTTCCGACAAGTCTCGCAAAAGGGTCAGCGGCGCGTTTTTACCAAAGCGCTGCTCATAGCGCGCCACAATTGCCTCAGCCAGTTGCTTGGCACAGCGACGCAGCGCTTCAAACTCCAGTTCACCTCTCACAAACTTGGCACGCGAAATCCAGAGTGCATACTTCAGGTCCAAAATTTCCTCTCGTGAAACTGTCTTGGCGGCGCGCACTAAGTTGCGTGGCGCATTGAGATAGCGTTTCTTTCGGCGGTTTTGCATAACTTCGCACGCTGTTTTTGCAAACTTAATTTTGTTCGTTATGAAAGCCATCATTCCCGTTGCAGGGGTGGGTAGCCGTTTGCGTCCTCACACCTACACGCTGCCCAAAGTTCTGCTTAATGTCGCTGGCAAACCAATTATCGGGCACATTATTGACAAAATTATTGAGGAAGGCATTAAAGAAGCGATTGTCGTGGTCGGATACTTGGGCGATATGATTGAAGAGTATCTCACACGCCACTATGACATTCACTTCACCTTTGTTGAGCAGGAAGAACGACTGGGTCTGGGACATGCTATCTGGATTACACGCGAGCACATCGGCACTGACCCCATTTTCATCATTTTAGGCGACACGATTTTTGAAGTTGACCTCAAAGATGTCTTTCGTCGTGAGCACTCTGCCTTGGGTGTCAAAGCCGTCGAAGACCCACGTCGATTTGGCGTGGCAGAGGTGCAAGATGGGTTCATCACGAAGCTCATTGAAAAGCCCGAACACCCTACCTCTAACCTTGCAGTGGTTGGGCTCTACTTTATCAAAAATCCTCAGCTACTGATGCAGTGCCTTAGCCGAAACATTGAGCAGAATCGTCGCACCAAAGGGGAGTTTCAATTGACCGATGCCCTTCAAGCCATGATTGAAGCGGGCGAGAAGTTTTCTACCTTCCCTGTCGACGGCTGGTATGACTGCGGCAAGCCAGAAACACTGCTTTCGACCAATGAAAAACTGCTTAAATCCAAATCGCGCTACCGAGAAATTTACGGCTGTGTTATCAATCCGCCTGTTTTTATTGCCGAAGATGCAGAAATTGAGAATTCTATTATCGGTCCATATGCGACGATTGCCAGTAAAGCAGTGGTGAAAAATTCACTCGTGCAAAACTCAATTGTGGGTGAGCAAGCTCGAGTAACTTCAATGTTGCTCAACGAGTCTATTATCGGCAACAATGCAATTGTGCGTGGCAAGGCGCGACGCGTCAATATCGGAGACTCTTCAGAAGTGGATTTAAGCTAAGCACTCTGCTGTGCTTGATTGTCAGACCTAAAATGGAGTCTTCTCTTCGGCAAGTCTTAGAAGAGCGTGCGGCTATTCGCTCTCGAATGGCTGAGCAACGTGCAGCGCTCAGCGAAGCTGAGTGGCTTTTGCGTAGCCAAAAAATTTTCGAGGTGCTGAAAAGCGATTCAACCCTGCAGCGCGCCCGTGTCGTGCACTGCTTTATTTCTATCGCTAAGCGGCGAGAAGTCAACACCGAGCCTATTTTGAAGTGGCTGCAAGAGCAAGGCAAAGAAGTGCTTGTGCCTGTTATGAAGGCTCGCAACTTGCTTAGCGCCCGCTTTCTTGGAATGGACAAATTAGCCAGTGGTGTCTTTGAAGTGTTAGAGCCAATTGACCGCACACCTGTTGACGATTCGCAAATTGAAGTGGTGCTCACCCCGCTTTTAGCCTGCGACCGCTCTGGCAATCGATTGGGTTACGGCAAAGGGTTTTACGACAATTTCTTTTCTCGTCTTGCTTCAATGGGGGTTTCGCCACGCAAAATCGGACTAGCATTTTCTTTCCAAATCTTAGACCATATCCCACAAATCCATGAAAAAGAGCACAAGGATATTCCACTTGATGCAATTGCTACGGAGACTGGCTTAATTGAAGTTGTGCGTCAATCCACTTGAAATGCTCTTTTCCACCTCAGGCAGAAGGTTGAACCGCTTGCCTTTGTGGTGTAGCTATCGGCATAGGGCTTGCTGTCAGTCTCATCAGCTCCTCTCCTAAGATGTTCAATCCTTTTTTAAGCTGCGCATCGGTAATCACCAGTGGGCATAGCACTCGAATCACATTACCATACACGCCAGCTGAAATAATAAACAGTCCCCTTTCGGCGCACGCGCGCACCAGCTTTGTGGTGAGTTCCGCATCGGGCTGATTTGGGTCTTGATTTTTGACCAGCTCGATGGCGACCATTGCTCCTAAGCCTCTCACATCGCCAATTGCCTTGCATTGCCGCTGCAGCTTTTTGAAAAAGTTAAAGATGATTTTTCCAATCCGCTCGCCTTTTGCGTTGATGTTAATTTTCTCCATATACTCAATGGTCGCTAAAGCGGCGGCACACGCTACTGGATTGCCTGCATATGTGCCACCTAATGTACCTGGCGCTGCTTTGTCCATCACGGACGCCTTCCCAATGACGCAAGCGATAGGAATCCCAGACCCTATTGATTTGGCCCAAGTTGAGAGGTCAGGTATGATGTCATAGTGTTCGTAGGCTGCCCACCTACCTGTTCTGCCAAATCCGCTCTGCACTTCATCAAGAATCAGCACAATGCCGTGCTCATCGCATATCTCTCTTAGGGCCTTCATGTAGCGGTAGGGCGTTACATAAAAACCGCCTTCACCCTGCACAGGCTCAATGATGACCGCCGCTACTTCATTTGGCGCAACCACTGAGCTGAAATACTTCTTCAGCTTAGCGATTTCTTGGTCAACAAACTCTTCAAACGATTGCCCTCTCACGGCATTGTGGTAGTAGTCAGGGAAAGGCAGTCGATACACTTCTGGCGCAAACGGGCCGCAGTGCTGCTTGTAGGAGACTTTGGATGTGAGCGTCATGCCGAGCAGGGTGCGACCATGAAAACCACCTGTAAAACAAATCACTGCGTTGCGTTTAGTCGCCTGCCGCGCAATTTTGACAGCATTTTCGACGGCTTCTGCGCCAGAGTTCACCATCATCACTTTGGTTTCTTCGCCGTGCGGGAAAAGTTCAATGAGTTTTTCAGCCAGCCTTATGTAGGGTTCATGCGTCAGTTGATTGAAGAAGGTGTGCATTAGCTTTCTCGACTGGCGTGCAATAGCTTTCACGACAGGCGGCGGACAGTGCCCTGCGTTTAGCACCCCAATGCCACCAGAAAAGTCAATGTATTCTTTTCCATCGTGCGAGTAAAAGACTGCTCCCTTAGCAAAGGCTGCATCAATTGCATAGTTCATCTGCATTGCTTTGGGGACAACCTTATTCCGCCTTTGCAGCAATTCTTGCGATGTCACTTTGGGTAAATCGTTACGCATTGACTTCATACCAGCCTAATTTTCCAGAGTCCAGATTGATACTTACTTGCTTCGTTTCCAGATAGGCTTCCAGACCGTATTTGCCTAGCTCACGACCGATGCCTGACTTCTTGAAACCGCCCCAAGGCAATTCATTGAAGGTGGGGTGGTAGCAATTTACCCAGACAATTCCGGCTCGGATTTGTTTCATCACTCGATGTGCTCTGGCGATGTTTTCCGTGAAAATGCCTGCCGCCAGCCCATATTCGGTCTGATTAGCCAGCGCGATGGCCTCTTCTTCGCTATCGAATGGCGTAAAGGACATTACAGGCCCGAACACTTCATCGCGGAAAAGTGTGTGGTCGGGTTTGACATCGGCAAAAATGGTTGGTTCAATAAAGAAGCCCTTTTGATACTCTGCGCCCTCAGGGTGTTTGCCACCGCAAACCAGCCTATCTCCCTCTTCCAGTGCTTTCTTGATGTAATGCATCACCTTGTCATACTGCTCCTTCGAGACCAATGGTCCCATCTTTACATCTCTCTCCAGCCCATGTCCCAGCTTAATGCCTTCTGCAATTTTCTTCACTCTCTCAATGACTTCATTGTAAATAGGGCGCTCTACCAGAATTCGTGAACCAGCGGAGCATACTTCTCCTTGGTTTGCAAATCCAGCAAAGGCTACCCACTCAATCGCCTTGTTTAGGTCTGCATCGGCAAAGACAATTGCAGGATTTTTGCCGCCCAGCTCCAGCGTGACTCTTTTGATGCCTTTGGCGGCAGCAGCCATGATCTTCACACCTGTGTCGGTGCCACCTGTGAACGCAATTTTGTCAATGTCAGGGTGACTGACCAGCGCTGCACCAGCGGTTTCACCGACCCCTGTTATCACGTTCAGCACACCTGCGGGAATGCCGACCTCTTGCGCTAATCTCGCCAGCTCTAAGGCGGAAAGCGGGGTTAGTTCAGAGGGCTTTAAGACCACGGTGCAGCCAGCCGCCAGTGCTGGGGCGATTTTCCATGTTGCCATCAGCAAGGGGTAGTTCCAAGGAATAATCTGGGCGCACACGCCCACAGGCTCACGCAATACCATACTTTGCATATTTGCAGGCACTGCCACTGTCTCACCCATGATTTTTGTAGCTAAGCCCGCATAGTAATCAAAGCAGTTGGCTGAATCTGCCACATCGATTTCCGACTCAGCAATCGGCTTACCGCAGTTTCGTGTGTCCAGCTCAGCAAAAAAGCTGGCGTTTTCACGCAGCTTGTCTGCTAGTGCATTTAGCAGTCTGGCACGGTTCAGCGCATTGTCGCTACTGCCCCAATTAGTATGGTCGAAGGCGTAACGCGCTGCTTTTACGGCTTTGTCCACATCTTCACTGGTTGCTTCGGGCACAGTGGCAAGCACTTCACCGTTTGCTGGGTCAATAATCTGACGCGTGCCCCCATCAGCCGCATTGACCCACTCTCCATTGATGAACATCTGGTAGTGTTTCATAGTGAGTAATTGATGATGTTAGCCTTGTCTTGCCGCCAGACGATGTAGGCTTCGCTGAGGTCACTGAGTTTTTCCACTTCATCTGGCTTAATCGTTACATCTATGCATTCTTGTCCCAATGTCTCACAGCGAATACGCCACATATTGCCTAAAAAGGTTTTATCCACAATCCTGACTTTAATACCCTCTTGGGAGCGAATGTTGAAAAAGATGTGTTCGGGACGAATGAAGAGCATCGCTTTACCACGCACCTCTGTCTGAACAGGCAGCTCAAATCCTTTTCCTTTGAAGACGCCGTTATGCACCTCACCAATCAGCGTATTGTTTTCACCGATGAAGTCAGCGACAAACTTTGTTCTGGGTCTTTCATACAAGGTTTGTGGGTCAGCAAGCTGCTCAATGACGCCTTTGTTCATCACCGCAATACGGTCTGACATTGTCAGGGCTTCTTCTTGGTCGTGCGTAACAAACACAAAGGTCATGCCTAACTCTCTATGTAGCTGCTTCAGTTCAATCTGCATTTGCTTTCTTAGCTTGAGGTCAAGGGCGCTTAGTGGTTCATCAAGCAGCAAGACTTTTGGCTTGTTGACAATTGCTCTGGCTAGTGCAACACGTTGCTGCTGACCGCCAGAGAGTTCTCTGGGCTTGCGATTGATAAAATCTACCATCTGAACTTTTTCAAGCACTGCCATCACCTGTTTCTTTAGCTCCTCGCCTCTGATGCCCTTTTGCCTCAGACCGTAGGCTACATTTTCAAACACATTAAGATGCGGAAACAGTGCATAGTTCTGAAAAACAGTATTGACATTTCGGCGGTAAGGCGGCAACGGCGTGATGTCTTCTCCGTCCAACACCACAGAACCTGAGCTTGGTAGTTCAAAGCCTGCAATCATGCGCAGCAAGGTGGTCTTGCCGCAACCGCTCGGTCCCAGTAGCGTGATAAACTCTCCATCAAGAATTTCCAAACTGAGTTCGGGAATGACCAAATTGTTTCCAAACGACTTAGATATTTTGACCAGTTGCAGACTCATACCACCGTTGATGCCTGTTTTTCACCGAGTTTGACAAAGAGCAAAAGCGCAAAGAGAGAAATCGCAAATATCACTGTGGAAATTGCATTGACTTCTGGCGTGATGCCGCGCCGCAGCATAGTGTAAATCTCAATTGGCAATGTGTTTTCTCTGGCAATAAGAAAGAAGGTTACGGGAATTTCATCTAGCGACAACGTAAAGGACAGCAAGGCTGCCCCAATTAGTGCGGTTCTAATGTTCGGCAATGTTACTTTCCAAAAAGTTTGCCAGCGGTTCGAGCCTAAATCCGCTGCTGCTTCTTCCAAAAATGGATCCAGTCGCCTTAGCCGCGCATAGATTTGTGTGAGCACGATGCTGATTAAAAATGTGGTGTGTCCAATCACGACAGCAGTTAGCGAGAGCTTAATGCCAATAAGTGGGAAGAAAGATAGCATCGCCACACCTGTCAAGATACCGGGCAAGGTGATGGGCAGGAGAATGACACGCTCAAAGAAACGCTTGAACGGGAAGTCATATTTGTGCATCGCTAATGCGCCAGTCGTGCCGATCACAAGCGCCATCAGCGTTCCTGACAGCGCCACTGCAATGCTAATTTTTAGGCTTTGCAGCAGCGCCGAATTGGAAAATGCAATTTCATACCACTTGAGTGAAACGCCGCGCATCGGGAAGGAATTTACAGTGTCAATGTTAAAGGAGTATATGACGACTGTAACCAGCGGGAAGTATATAAAGCTCATCACGGCAAAGGCTGCCAGCGCTATCAACACACTTATAAGGTCAGGACGCTGTTTCATAGTCGTTGCGATTGAAACGAAGCAAATTTCTTTTCAGCCCAAGCAGACACTTCCAGCACTATCGTCACCACGATGAGCATCACGATACCAATTGCAGAGCCTAAAGGTTTATCGTTAGATGTGCCAAACATATTTTGAAAAATGTTGGCAATAAAGAGCGTTTCTACGCCACCGAGCAGGGCTGGAGCTAGAAAATCGCCCAGAGAGAGCACAAAAGCGAACGTTGCCCCTGCAATAATGCCGGGCAAGCTTAGAGGCAGCACAATTTTGAAGAAGGTCGTTATGCGGTTTGCGCCTAAGTCTTTGGAGGCTTCGACCAAGTATTTCGGAATTTGTTCAAAGGCTGTGTATATCGGCATCAGCACAAAGGGCGTGTAGATATGTGTCATACCTATCACCACTGCCAAGTCGCTGTAGAGCAACGCGCTAATTGGCTCTTTGACGATGCCTGTAAATATCAGGAAGGAATTCAAGATACCCTCTTTGCCCAAGATAATTTTCCAAGCATATGCCCTAACGATATAACTCACCCAAAGCGGCAAGACGATTAATGTATAAAGCAGCGTTTTGTTCTTTTCGACCTTGAATGCGATGTAATAAGCTAGCGGAATACTAAGCAGTAAGCCTGCTGTGGTTACACTAGCCGATAGACCAAATGTCCGAATGAGCGTAGAGCGATACAGTTCTTTGGTGAAAAACTTCGTGTATGACTCTAAGGTTAGGTCAGGCTGCAAGACTCCAAAATCGTTAGTGGTGTAAAAACTTTGCGCAAATACCCTGAGATATGGCAAAATCAAAAACAGCGTCAACCAGATTCCGAGCGGCAGAAAAAGCAACCAAAAATTGAGCTCTAGCTTCTTTTGCATACAATATCAATGTGGTTTGATAAAAAAGGCAGCAGGACTTTTCCTGCTGCCCCCAATCGCTTACTGCACGCCTCCTTTGACTTCATTCCAGACTTCGTTGTAGCGCTTTCGGTTTTTGACATACTGCCAGAAATTGATGCGCTCGAAGTAGTAGTTCGTGTTATTCATCTGCGTCAGTTCGAGCTCTTCTGGCGTAAGGTATCGGGCGGCGCCAGGGTTTGCCACAGAGTAGTTCGTCACTTTGGCCACCTTTGCCATGTTTTCGGCTTGCGTGATGTAGTCTATCCATAGATGCGCCAGCTCTACATTTGGCGAGGTCTTGGTAATCATCAGTCGGTCAATCCAGCCTGTTGCACCTTCTTTTGGCACAATGCCTTTGATGTTGAGACCTTCTTTAGAGAGCGTAGCAGGTGTAATTGGCCAGCCTACCGCCGCTACCACTTCCTTGTTTTTCATGAGGTTGTCCAGCTCACCTGCCGTCATCCAGAACTTACGCACGTGTGGCTTTAGCTCGAGGAGCTTGGCTTTGACGGCTGCCAGTTGCTCTTCGGTCATATTGTAAATGGCGCTTTTATCAGGCTTATCGAAGCCCAGCCATATTGCCGCTAAGTAGAGACTGGAAATATCGTCCCACAAAGCAATTTTGCCCTTATACTTGGGGTCAAAGAAAATCATCCAAGAATCTGGATTTTTGACCTCGTCTGCATTATAGACCAGATAATCCGGCCCCCAAGTGAACGGCACACCATACACTTTGCCATCTTTGATGACGTCTTGCATTGCTCGGAGCTTTGGCGCAAGGGAGTCGTAGTGCGTAATTTTCTTTATGTCAATAGGTTGCACCAAACCTTGCTCAATGAGCGCCTGTGCCATATCAGCAGAAGGGGACACAATGTCATAGACTTCACCACCACCTGCTGTCAGCTTAGAGATTAGCTCATCGGAAGAACCAAAATACGTTCCCTTCACAGTGCAGCCGTATTTTTGCTCGAAGGGCTTGGTGAAGAGTTCGTGGGCATACCCTTCCCAACAGAGAATGTTAAGTGTTTTGCCTGCAAAATTAGCAGTTGTGGCTTTTTCAGATGTCGGTTTGTCCGATTTGCCTCCACCGCAGCTGCTTAGCAAGCCAATGATGCCAAGCAACAGGATTAGTTTGTTTGCCGTCCTCATTGTTTTTGTTAGTTTTGTTGATAGTCGAGTTCCGGTTACTTCCAACACGGTTGTAATAGCACCAATATAGACAAAATCACACTCGTATTCAATTGCGCAAAAAGAAGTGTTGCCCAATCTACAAGTGCCAGCAAAGCACGGGCACTGAATGTGTGCGCTGCCACAGCTGCAGAAATTTTACCTTCAGAGGAGAGCACTGGCATTATCGCCTCACTTTTCGCCACACTCACAAAGACAACTTTTTAGCGTTACTTCTATCCCAACCTTTTAAGGTTCGTCTATGTTTGCGTCCACTCCCAATTTGAAAGGTGTTCTTTTTCGGAGATTGACCGTTTGCCACCTTGTTGCCCATCAGAAAGACTGAGACCACGCGACATCGCGCTGAAGTGATGCGCGTCTTTTCCTTGATTTTTCTTGGGCGGCTCACAGAGGCACAACGCTGCATTCCAAAGGTTACCCCAAAAACTCCGAGTTTTTGCGGCGATACTATCGCTACGCCCAAATTGCTATTTATTCGCACCATATCAAGCGACACTTTGACTGTCGTCTGGTTGCGACGCGAGCTATTCAAACTCGCTACGGACTACATGCCACAAGACAAGTGGGAAGACAGTAACTTGGCTTAGTGTTTGCACCTTACGCTTTGCGCAGAGACAAGCGGCTTGCAGCCTACTGACAACAGTATGCACCGTGTGTGGCGAAGCGATTTTACCTACCGTTACAAGTTAGTGTGAGTGGTGGGAGTGACAAGGCTTGCGCTCTCTGGCTGCCACGCTTTCTGCTATTGAGCGATGCCGAATCTCAGACTGCACTTTCGCTGTCTCTAACTGAATCGTTACATGCTCAATGCCGAAGCGCTCTTTCAGCATTTTGTTAATTGCCAAAATTAGCCTTTCGCTGCAATCATACCGTTCCACGACAATGTGGCAACTGAGCGCATTGACGCCTGAGGTGATAGACCAAATATGCAGGTCGTGTAAATCACGGACATATTCCATTCGTCGCAGCGCGGTCTCAACTTCTGCAAAATTCACTTCTTTCGGGACAGACTCTAAGAGCACATCAACCGCCTCCACTACTACGCCCCAAGCGCTTCGCACAATTAATCCTGCAATCAACAGGCTAATCAGGGGGTCGACAACCAGCCAGCCTGTCAGTCGCATCACCAGCGCTCCAATCACCACGCCCACTGACCCTAACAAGTCGCTTAGCACATGCAGATACGCCGCTCGCACATTCACGCTTGCCTTGCTTGATTTGTGGAGCAGACACGCTGACGCCAGATTTGCTAGCAGCCCTGCTGCACCAAATCCCATCATTTGCTCAAGAGAAATATCCTTTGGCTCACTAAAGCGTAAAATCGCTTCATAGCAAATCACCAGTGAGAGCGCACAAAGCAGCGTGCCATTTGCAAGGGCTGCTAAAATCTCTACGCGATAGTAACCGTAAGTGCGTTCTGGAGTGGCTGGCTTTTTGGCAAACCAGATAGCTACCCAACCCAGTCCGAGTGCTAGCACATCGGTTGCCATGTGTCCTGCATCAGCCAGCAGTGCCAAGCTGCCGCTAAGAAATCCTCCTACCAGCTCCATTAGGAAAATGCTGGTGGTAATGGCAGTCGCAACGGCTAAACTCTGCTGTGCAGATTTCCCTATTTCCAGCCGCCTAAGGTAAATGGCTTGATTGTGTTCCACAGCTTTACGCTTTCTTTGTTACGCCCTTGTTAATTCACCGCGCAAATTTTGCTCAATCAGCTTTTTGATTCGGCTCGGCGGATTAGTACGATTGCCTAGCAAATAAAAGAGCTTTGCTAAGGCTGCTTCGGTGGTCATATCATAGCCAGAAAGTACCCCTGCTTCTCGCAAGCGTTGTCCACCCCTGTATCGCTCCATTTCAACCCGCCCTTCTAGGCACTGCGAGACATTGACAATAAAAATGCCTCGCTTTACGGCTTCTTGGAATACTTCCATTAAGGCATCGTCGCTATCAGGCGCATTACCCACGCCATATGTTTTGAGCACAACGCCTTCAATTGGTGCCCGGAAAAAGTTTTGCACCACCTCTGGCAAGATGCCCGGAAAGAGCGTCAGCACACCAATGCGTGCTGCTTCGAGCGGCTTTACTCGAAATTTTCCCTTCGGCTTTGGCAGAATGTATGACCAGTTGGCTTCAATCTGTACTCCTGCAGTTGCCAGCGGTGGATAGTTTGGCGACTCAAATGCGTCAAAGCCACTGGCGCTCACTTTCACTGCACGATTGCCGCGCAGGAGCTTGCCGCCGAAATACAAACACACTTCGGGAATCTGAAAGTTTGCCGCTATGAACAGCGCCCCGATAAGATTCTCACGTGCGTCGGAGCGCAACTCCATAAGCGGAATCTGAGCGCCCGTTAAAATCACGCTCTTACCCAAATGCTCAAACATAAACGACAGAGCCGACGCGGTATAGGCCATCGTATCCGTGCCGTGTAGCACCACAAAGCCATCGTAGTCGTCGTAATGCGCTTCAATATCGCTTGCAATGCGAATCCACTCGCGCGGTGTCATATTGGCAGAATCCAAGAGCGGCTCGTATTCGTGAATGTGCACCTCTGGCAAATCTGGCGATGCAAAAAGCGACAGTGCCGCAAGCTGCTTTTCCAAGAAACCTTTTTCTGGCACGTAGCCCTTCGGCGTCTGCTTCATACCGATTGTGCCACCCGTGTAGGCGATGTAGATTTTTTTCCTAACGCGTCGGCGTGCCATTCTTTCTCTGTGAGCCTGCTTTAGTTGCAGGTTTCTTTTACGACTCTGCCATTGATAATCACTTGGCAGACATGTGTCGTGTATTCAAACGGGTCGCCATCGAAGAGCACAAGGTCTGCATCTTTGCCTTTTTCAATTGAGCCCACTCGATTAGCTACGCCCAAAATCTCCGCCGCATCAATCGTAATTGCACGCAGAGCCTCTTCAAACGACAGTCCATTTGCGGCAGCAATTGCTGCTTCGAAGAGCACCACACGCGTCTTTGGCACATAGCTCTCGTAGCCTGACTGCAAGGCGATTTTGATGCCTGCACGCCGCAGCTTTGCAGCCGTCTCAAACGATGCATTCTCGCTTTCACCTACTGTGCGAATCATTGGCGGGTGCAGAATCACAGGCACGCCTGCTTTTTTAATTTCATCAATCACCAGATACGCCTCAGCCGCTCCATCCAGAATCAGCTTGAAGCCAAATTCTTTTTGCAAGCGAAGCGCCGTTATAATCTCAGTGGCCCGATGCACCGTAAAGAGAGCAGGTAATTTGCCTGTCAGCACTTCATTCAGAATCTCCATTCGGAGGTCGCGCGCAGGTCGCTTTGTCGGGTCTTTAGACCGCATTTTCTGCGCGTAGTCTTGTGCCTTGATGAATTCCTCGCGCAGCATCGCCGCCCCCTTAGCACGTGTGCCCGGCTTTTTGTAGTTCTGGCTGACTGATGCGCCCAGTGTAAAGGCAACCATTGCGGGGGTCTTCACGATAGCGCTTGGCGCAGTGTTCGCATCGGTCTTGACGACCATCGTTTGACCACTTGCAAGCGCTCCTGGACCATGTCCCGTATGCACAGTTGTCACACCGTAGTCACGCAGCCACTTTACCAGTCGCTCTTCGGCGTTGTAAGCGTCTTCTGCGCGTAGCTCAGGCTGAATTGCTTCGGAGAGTTCTAACTGATCTTGGTCATGATTGTAGTTCAAAATGCCTGACAGTCCTACGACAGAGTGTGCATCGACTAAGCCGGGCGTAACGACCTTTGCGGAGAGAATACGGTATCCACTTGGAACTGCTATATTGGTGCCTACCGCTTCAACTTTGCCGTCTTTAATGAGCACTACACCGTTTTTAAGGGGCGGCCCTGACATCGTGTAAATGGTTTCGCCTTTGATGGCCAGCTGAGCCCAGCTTTGAGCCGCAAAGCTAAGCCAGACCAGAATGAGTAGTAAAGGTTTCATTTTTCCCCTCCCACTTCAGATTGACCGTTATCGTCTAAGGCGTCCGCACCACGATAGACGCCGAAACCTCCTACTGCATACTTGTAGTCATCTGGGTTAGTGCGGTCATAGACTTTCTCTCCTTCCACCCAAGTCTCCAACACGTGGGTATAGACGCTAAATGGGTCGCCAGAGAGAATGATGAAATCGGCATCTTTGCCTTTTTCAAGCGAACCAATGCGGTCTTGCAAATCCAGCATTCGTGCACCTGCCAGCGTGAGTGCTTCCAGTGCCTTTTTGCGCGACATTCCTGCTCGCACCGCCAAGCCTGCTGACCGCAGAAACAGCCGTGAGTCTGTAATGCCATCGTCGGTGTGAAAAGCCACATCGACGCCTGCTTCTTCCAGCACTTTGCCATTCTCGAAGCGAATGTCTACAGCTTCCAGCTTGCCACCAGGCGAATCTAATACGATAATCGAGCACGGCGCTTTAGCTTCGGCAATTTCTTTGGCAACTTTCCACGCTTCACTGACATGATGCAGCACCACTCGAAAGCCAAACTCTTTGGCAATGCGTAGCACGGTTAGAATATCATCGTGCCGATGCGTGTGGTGATGCACAATGCGCTTGCCTTCCAAGACCTGCACCAGACATTCCATTTCAAGGTCGCGCTTTGGGAGTTTTTCTTTGTCATTGCCTGCGGCTTTGATTTTATCACGATATTCCTGTGCCTTGATGAAGAGGGCACGCACGGCTGCTGCAGACTTGCCACGCGTGCCTGTAAAGGGAAACGGTCGCAATGGATTTGTGCCGTTTGCCATTTTTAGCCCCCCAGCAATTTCATTGGTTGGGTCTTTAACAAAGAGCATTTCTTCAATCGTATTGGCATTCTTGCGCAGCTTGAGATAGACCGTCTGTCCACTCATTAAATGCCCAGAACCGGGCAAGACATTCACGGTGGTAATGCCACCCACCAATGCTTTTTTGAAATTGCTGGCGCGTGGGTCAATCGCATCTAAGATGCGCACACTTGGGTGCAGCGTGGCAGATGCATCACCTCCATCACCACGACCAATGTGCGAATGGGTATCGACAAGCCCAGGCATAATCACCTTGCCTCGCACATCGTGCTCCACTGCGCCTTGTGGCACAGGCACTTCGCCCGCTTTGCCAACCGCCAGAATTTTTCCGCCCTGCACGACTAAGACCCCATTTTCAATCGGCTCGCCAGCAATCGGGTAAATCAATGCTCCACGAAAGACATGCGGTTGCTCCTGCGCAGAGAGACGAATTGCAAAAAGCGTGAAGACGATAAGGTGGGAGACGGTTGCTGCTGCTTTGGCAGTCATCCTTTGTTCCTCCTTTTTCAATTTTTTTCGACTGCCGAAAAATAAACACTCTCCGTTTCTTTTTCACATCGTAGCGTGAACGCAAGCTACATTTGAGTAACTTTGCACAAACGCATTTTGAAACTCATAACCGGCACGCACCATGAAACTGACTTGGAACGACGCAGAAGACATCGCTATCCTTCTGCACGAAAAGTATCCTGACATTGACCCGCTTACGGTGCGCTTTACAGATTTGCACCGATATGTGACCGAGCTGCCAGATTTTTCCGACGACCCAAAGGCATCAAACGAAAGCAAACTGGAGGCTATCCAAATGGCGTGGTATGAAGAATGGAAAAGCGCAAAGTAGCACGGTGCTTTCTTTCTGTTGTTGGGATTCCTTCTTAATTTCGGCACTGAGTTTGCGCTGCTATGCTCCACTCAAGGTAGCAGGCAACTTTTCCCAAAATCAACCTACGCTATCGAATGGCTGGACAGGGTTCAGGTGGTAATATCATTGCTGCACTGTGCAGCTTTTTCATACCGGGTTTGGGACAACTGGTGCAAGGACGCTTGCTGATGGCCATCGTGCACTTTGTGTTAGCTGCGGTTTTGTGGATATTCTTCCTTGGCTGGATTATTCATCTCTGGTCAATTCTCGATGCTGCACGCTGGTCGCCTCGTTAACTGAACTGCTACACCTCCTTTGGCAGTTTCGTATGCGTCGCCTCAATCATCTCGCGCAGGTAGAGCTTATCGCGCCGCTGCTCGAAAGCATTCCCAACCACGATAAACGACGCCCCAGCTTCTACCTTTTCGCGTGCTTCCAGTGGTGAACGAATGCCGCCGCCGACCACAATCGGAATGGACACAGTCTGTGAAACCGCTTGCACCATTGCTTCCGGCACGCTCAGCTCTGCGCCGCTCCCTGCTTCCAAATACACGAGCTTCATTCCGATATACTCAGCCGCCAGCGCGTGCACAGCTGCAATCTCAGGCTTGTAGCGCGGAATGGGTAATGTTTGCGAAATAAAACTTGCGGCGGTCATCTTGCCCGATTCAATGAATAGGTATGCGGTTGAAATAGGCTCTAAGCCCAAGTGCCGAAGAGCTGGCGCAGCAATTACATGGTTGCCAATTAAGTATTCAGGATTGCGACCACTTACCAGCGACAAATACAGCATCGCGTCAGCTTCTTTGGACACTTGCATCACGCTGCCCGGAAAAATGATTACAGGCAGTGAGACCGTAGCTTTAAGGCGCCGAATGTAGTCATCTAAGCGATGGGTTACCATTACGCTGCCGCCGATGAGAATCGCATCTGCGCCGCACTCCTCTGCATCGACTGCCAGCCTAATCATTTCATCTGCAGCGTATTTGTCTGGGTCAATGAGCAAGAGAAATCCTGCGCCTTTGCGTGCTTTGATATGCAGCAGGTAGTCGAAGGTTTTTTGAGAGAAGCCCATTCGCGATGCTTGGTTCATCGACATTTAACCTTAAAAATAGGAAAATTCTCACAATCGGTCTGGTTTCAGTCGGTCTGGTTTTGGGCTTCTTGGGGTGAGAAAAAGGGCGGCGTGAGCGACACCGCATACTCTGCTGAGAGCTGCCGAGCCACGTCTTCAGCTCGCGAGAGATGTTCATAGACGCCAAAGACGGCTGAGCCACTCCCTGACATTAGCGCAAAATCGGCATTTACATCGTAACAAAAAATATCCTTCAGTTTTTTTACTGCTGGAAACGCAGGCAAGACCGTCGGCTCGAAATCATTTTCAAATCGGCGCAGAATCTCCAGGTCGCGTGAGACACATAGCTTTAGCGTCAAAGCCTTTAAGTCTGGCGCTGTTCTTGGGAAATTGAGACGCAGGTTTTTGTAGGCCCATGCTGTTGAGACGCGCACACTTGGAAACGCGACCACAATTGCAGCTGGAAAAGTTGCTTCTAAGTCAAAGAGCTGGTCGCCAATGCCCGTTGCATATGTCAAAGTTTGCGCCGACAGAAAATACGGCACGTCGGCACCGAGCGACACTGCCAGTTCTTTCAACTTTGCTTGTGAGATGTCCAGTTGCCAGAAATTCGTCAGTGCTTTGAGCGTGAGCGCTGCATCGCTGGAGCCGCCACCTAACCCTGCGCCGTGCGGAATGTGCTTCTGCAAGTGAATTTTGACGCCATCTTTTGTCGCCGTGAAGTCTTGCAACAGCTTTGCGGCACGCAGGCAAAGATTGGTCTCATCAGATGGAATCTCTGGGTCGGAACAGGTCATTTCCAGCCGGTCAGACGGCTCAAAAGAGAGTTCATCGAACCAGTTGATTGGTGCAAAAATGGTCTCCAGCGCGTGATAACCATTTGGCAAGCGATTGGTGATAAAGAGCGCCAGATTGATTTTGGCAAAGGCTTTCATTGCACAATACTGATGCGCAAATTTACGCTGAAGCGTGCGAACTTGAAGTGCGCAAAAAATTTTATCTTCAAGCGTAAGAATGCCAAGCTATGCAGCACTCTATTCAAGAGCCATTCAGCGTTGCACCTTCGCACTTTACTGCACTGCGCTACGAAGTGCGTGAGCGTGTGGCTTACATTACGCTCAGTCGCCCCGAAAAACGCAATGCGCTGACACCTACCTTGATTGCAGAACTGCGTCAAGCCTTCGCACATGCTAACTCGGATGACGCTGTGCGCCTTGTGATGCTGCAAGCCGACGGCAAAGCCTTCTGTGCTGGCTTAGACCTTGAAGAGCTTGCCAAAATCACTGAAAAGTCGGCAATGGACAATCTCTATGATTCTGAGGCGATTGCCGCACTCTTCCGTGACATTTACACGCATAGAAAGCTGATTATCTCCAAGGTGCAAGGCGCGGCTTTTGCAGGAGGATGCGGGTTAGCCTGCGCAGCTGATATCGTCATTGCTGATAAAGACAATGCCAAGTTTTCTTATAGCGAAGCAAAAATTGGGTTCGTTCCTGCTATTGTCGCCGTGCTGATTTTGCGTCGCTCGCGCCATGCTGGCATTCGGGAAATGCTTTTGCGCGCCAATGTGCTTTCGGCCGATGAAGCGCTGCGCTTGGGGCTAATTAACTATAGTGTGCCCTCTGCTGAACTTGACGCCACTGCTGAAGCTCTTGCACGAGAAATCTGCACCAGCGTCAGCCCCACTTCTACTGCATTGACCAAAAGACTGCTTTGGTCCATTGAAACAATGGATTTTGAAGATGCGCTAAATTTAGCATCGGCGCTCAACGCTTTTTCTCGCAAGACCGCAGACCTTGAACGCGGCATTCAACTCTTTTTGCGAAAGGAGACGCTCAAATGGTAACACCTCGCATCGTAAGGCAGCTTGGCTTTGCTACGGCACTACTGATGGCGACTGCACTTAGCGCACAAACGCAGAAGGGCAAGTTTACCGACAATATCCTGCACTTTGCTTACTCAGGCGATTGGGAGCACTTGGAGACGATGAAAGCATTACCCTTGAGCAGTGATGAGCGTTTGATGATTGATGCACTCACCACGACCGAGGGCAAGCGTGCGGCTGAGCTTTATCTGAAGTTGCTGACCGATTATCCCACTTCTGCCTTTGCACCGCTTTGCCGTGAGCGCTTAGCCGAGTATCAAACGGCTACGAAAGCCTTAGCTCATCTTGCTCCAAAACTCCCTCCGCCTTCCAAGCCTGAGCTGAAATCGGAGCGGCCTGCACCAAATTTGCCAACTACACGCTACACTTTGCAGTTCGGCAGCTTTAGTTCTCGTGCAGCGGCAGACCTGCGCGCCAATGAGTTGAAACCGAAAGTCAAAACCAGAGTGTTAGAGGTCGAAGACGAGAAAGGACAAAAGACCTACAAAGTGCGTTGGGCGGAGTTTGCGACGCATCGAGACCAAGCACGTGCCTTTGGACAGTCGCTTGGCGTAGAGTTCTTTGTCGTGGAGGAAAGTAAGTAGATATGGCACAGACAGTCATCATTGGTGAATCACCTGAAATCAAGCGGTTGGTTGCCTTAGCTGAGCAAGTGGCGGCAACTGATGTAACCGTGCTGATTACGGGCGAAAGTGGCACGGGCAAAGAAGTTTTTGCCCGCTTTATTCACGAAAAGAGCCGTCGTGCCAATGCACCTTTTATCCCTATCAACTGTGGGGCGATTCCTGAAAGCATTTTGGAATCCGAGCTGTTCGGGCACGAAAAAGGGGCCTTTACGGGCGCAGACCGCCAACGCAAAGGTTACTTCGAGAGCGCAGATGGTGGCACGATTTTTCTTGATGAAATCGGCGAAATGTCGCTCGAAGTGCAAGTCAAACTCCTGCGCGTGCTGGAAACAGGCGAGTTTCAGCGTGTCGGCTCTTCACAGACTTTGCGTTGCGACACACGGGTTATTGCCGCTACCAACCGCCGCCTCGAGGAAGAAATGGCCAAAAAGCGCTTTCGTGAAGACCTCTACTACCGACTGCGCACCGTTGAACTTCACATCCCGCCCCTGCGAGAGCGACGTGGCGATATTTTGCTGCTGACTGAAAAATTTGTGCGTGATTTTGAGCGCAAACACGGACTAAAATTTCCGGGCTTTACTGCAGAGGCAACCGAACTTTTGCTCTCTTACCACTATCCCGGAAATGTGCGCGAGCTACGCAACATTATCGAATCACTCATTGTCTTGGAGCGCGATGGCAAAATCACGGCTGAGAAATTGATGCGCCGCCTGCAACCAGCTCCCGAAACTGAGGCAAAACCACCGCTGATGCTCCCAGCTGTCGTCCCAGCTCATCGCACACTGCCAGAACCCAGCCTTGCCTCGCATCAAGAAATGATTTACCGTGCCCTAATGAGCCTACAAGCAGATATGGCCGAGCTGAAATCAATGCTGCTCACTTTGATTGAAAAGCTGCAAGTTCAACCACCCAAAGAGACGCTTCTTTTGCCAGATGGTGCGCATGGACAATGGACAAATGGCACTGCGAATGGTAAAGATAACAGCAATAATTTACGCGAAGCCCTTAACTCGTTCTACCGCTCCTTAGCCAAAGATGGGCAAATTCCTTCGCTGGAAGACTTAGAGCGCTATGCGATTGAAGAAACCTTAAAGCGCTTTAGCGGCAACAAGCGCAAAACCGCAGAAGCCTTAGGTATCACAGAACGGACGCTCTATCGCAAATTGAACCAATATAAACTGAGTCGCTAAAGCCAAGTTATGCCTTGAAACTGATAAACCACTTGCGACCGATGATTTGCTATTTGCGTCCCTGCTTTTGTGTTATGCTCTCAGTGGGTCTGCTTGCTTGCCTGTGCAGCGCTTGCGCCAAAGCTGAACCGTCTTTTATGGATTCGCTGAAAACCATCTCTCGCGACACGCTGCAGCCCACTCGCCGCTTTTCCGCCACGGAGCAGCCCAGTTTTTCATATGCGCAATTTCCGCGCAATCGAGCAGTGTATCTTTTCGGTGAGCGCCTACCCTTTGAGGACGATGAAGTCTTCGAGCGCTTCGAGCGGGAGTACATCTACAACATCAATGACCGAGCGCAGATGATTATGTATTTCAAGCGCGCTGGTCGCTTCTTCCCTTACATTGAAGCGCGTCTTAGAGCAGACTCCCTGCCTGAGGATTTCAAATACTTAGCCGTTGCCGAAAGCCGACTGATGGACTTGCGTTCCCCTGCTGGGGCTGCAGGCATTTGGCAACTTATGCCTTCAGTGGCACGAGAGTATGGTCTCATCGTTAATGCTCAGATCGACGAGCGCTACAACTTGGACAAAGCCACCACCGCCGCTATTCGCTATCTCAAAGAGGCTTACAAAAAGTTCGGCAACTGGATTATGGTTGCCGCTGCTTACAATATGGGAATGCACGGTGCACAGGACGAGCAAGCGTATCAAGCTGAAAAAGACTACTTTAATCTCTACCTCAACCGTGAAACAGCACGTTACATCTTTCGCATTGCCGCTATCAAGGAGATTATGGAACACCCTGAGCGATATGGGTTCGCTGATGTCGAGCCGTATAAGCCACTTGAGACAAAGGTGGTGGAAGTCAAAAGAGAGATTCCAAACCTTGCGCTTTGGGCACGTCAGCAAGGCACGACATTGAAGATGGTCAAGTATCTTAACCCTTGGATTCGCAACCGCACTGTGCCTGCTCCGCCACCTAACAAAACTTTTGCAATTCTGCTTCCCAAAATAACCTCGCCCGCATTGCCAACTGACAACTATGCTTACACGCTCGACGCGGAAAATGCAGAGCAAAAGGCGCAAGGGTTTTACATTGTGCGTGAAGGTGACACGCTGGAAAGCATTGCAAATCAATGCGGCTTAGAAGTGCACGAGATACGGCAGCTCAATAAGCTTAGAGACGGCGAACCTATCAAAGTAGGGCAGCGCTTGCGTATTGCGCCTTAAAGGTGTATGGCGGCGTAAGCAGGCTGCACCTAAAGCCAGTAAAGCCATTTTTGAAACCCTGCCGAGACATATGACTACTCAAGTTTTCTGTGGAGACTGCATGCAACTTCTCCAACAGCTTACGCAAAAAGTAGATTTGACATTCCTTGACCCGCCATTTAACCAGCAGAAAGACTACGCCTTCCACAATGACGCTATGTCGCCCGACGCATACTGGGAGATGATGCAGCGCGTGTGCCAATTGATTTTTGACCTTAGTAACGATGGCGGTGCAATTTATTTTATGCAGCGTGAAAAAAATGCTGAATTTGCCTTAAGAACTTTGCGAGAAACGGGCTGGGAATTTCAGAATCTTATCGTCTGGAAAACGCGCACTTCCGCTGTGCCTGTTAGAGGCAGATACAGCAAGCAATACCAGATTATTGCCTTTGCGACCAAAGGTGAAAAGCCGAAAACCTTTCACCGCTTACGCATCAATCCTGAGCTTCCACCTCACTACAAATACGAACGTGAAAACGGCATCTTTGTTACAGATGTCTGGGACGATATACGTGAGCTGATCTCTGGCTATTTCGCTGGTGATGAGGCAATTAGAACTGAGACAGGTGAGCGATTTCACAAGCAACAAGCACCTGTATCGCTGCTGCTGCGCATTATTTTGACTTCTACCAGAGTTGGGGATACTGTTTTAGACCCTTTTGCAGGCACAGGCACTACTGCCGTAGTTGCCTCGCAAATCGGTCGCCACTCCATCTCTATTGAAATAGACCCTCAAAACGTCGCCTGCATTGAGCAGCGCTTGCAACGCCTACGCGAAGCAGACTGCGTTCAGAAATACTATCAAGATTACGCCTGCACTGAAAATTTAGCAGAAATCTGGGGTCAGCCACCTGCAAATTTGCTGACACGCTTAGCCGAGCCAGACCTTTTTACGGTCTTTTGAACAAGTTTGAAGAATAAAGCCAAGCTGCAACGTTTCTCTATGCGTGCTTTTTTGTGGCTATGTGGGTTTCAGCTGATATGTTTCTCTCCCTTCTTTCTTGCCGCGCAGGAGGAACCTAGTGCAAGAATTTTGCCCGTTGCAGAGTTTCAACAGGCCCGCGCTATTGCCGTTACACCGTTAGGCGAAATTTTTGTGCTGGATGGCGCCCTATCACGGCTCTATAAGTTAGACCCAACTGGAAAGAAACTTGCTCATGTCGGTGGATTTGGCATTGACCGTGAGGCTTTTGATATGCCGCTCGACCTTACGACCGATGGTCTCAATGTGTTTATTGCAGATAGAGGCAATCAGCGCATCTCACAATTTGACCGCTACCTGAACTTCGTTACGCTCCTGCAAAACCGCCCTACTCCACTTGTGCCCTTTGGAACAATTAGCGAACCCACTAATTCTGCCAGCCAACTCTGGCGTCCAATTAGCGTCTCTATTCTGGGACAAGGTGACCTTTACATCTTAGATGAAGCACAGCGACAAGTCATTCGCATCAACCCGCTCACGTTTGCAGCCGAAATTCAGCAGCGGCAGAATCCAAATCAATTTCAGTTTGGCGGCTTTGATGCCGGCGCAGGCAACTTGATTGAACCTCGCTGCCTACAAACCAGCCGCAGTGGGAAAATTTTTGTCGCCGATGTAGGACGAAACGCCGTTGTCGTCTATGATATGTTTGGCAATTATGTTACAGAACTCGGCAAAGGTTGGTTTAAGGCGCTGAAAGGGTTAGGTGCAGGACTTGTGCCTCCTACTGTAGAAAGTCGTCCCGACTTGCAAGAGTGGTTGGTTGTTGTAGATGAAAGCGCACTCTTTTTCTTTCACACAGAACCACACACTGGTTTCAAGTTCTTTGGCAAGTGCCTTAAATCGGACTTGGAATTGCTCATAGGCAGTCGGGTTAGCTCGCTCAGCGATGCGGCGATTCTTAACGAGACGCTGTATTTACTAACTGAAAATGCGTTGTATCTTTTGCCACTGCGGCAACTTAAATTGGTTCAATAGCGATTTGCACGAATGGTTCGCACGATTCCGTTGGCAGTGCTTTGGTGGCTTACTGCGCTTAGCCTCTCGCTTTATGGGCAACCGAAAGTAAATCTCGATAGCCTGCGTCAGCTTTTGCCACAAGTTGATGACAGCACCCGCTTTGAAATTTTGATTCGCATCTCAGAAGAAATCCCAAGCGACAGTGCTCTTCTCTATGCTGACCAAGCGCAGCAAGTTGCAATTAAGCTTGGCTACAAAGCTGGCGTGGCGCGCTCACTGCGTGCCTTCGGCGACTACCATTACGCCCAAGCCCAATTTCAAAACGCCCTTGAATACTACGACAAAGCCCGTCTCATCTATGAAAGTGATCAAAACATCAGTGGACTGGCTGAGATTCTGAAACGAATGGCATTCATTCAGCGCGCTCAAGGTCGCTATGCTGAAGCCTTAGACTACGCCTTTCAAGCTCATAAGCACTATGAAACCTTAGGCGATAAGCGCAGCATCGGTGATATGCTGCGCTTTATTGGCTATGTCTATAATGACCAAGAAAACGATAAGTCCGCACTGGAATACTTCCGCCGTGCTCTGAAAGTCGCAGAAGACTTGGGCGATGAACAAAATATCGCTGTAGCACTGCGCAGCCTTAGTGAAATTCTGGATAGACAAGGCAACAACGCCCAAGCGCTCGAATATGCTGCTCGCTCTTTGGCAATTATGCAAGAAATTGGTGATGCATGGGACATTGCGACATCCAATCGCTACTTGGGCAGAGTTTATCACAACCGCCGTGACTACAAAACTGCATTGGAATACTATCAGAAAGCCTTAGCTGCCTTTGAGAAACTGGGTGATAAACAATCTGAGGTGAATACCCGCCGCTATATGGCTGAGACTTATCTTGCCCAGAAACGCTATGAGCTTGCTGCTGCTCAAGCAGAAAAAGGCTATGAAATCGCAGACGAAATTGGTATGCAACGTGGTCTGAAAGAAACTGCCCGTGTTTTAGCTGATATCTACGATGCGCAAGGCAATGCTCGGCGTGCACTACTTTTCTACCGCAAGTATGTGGAAATGAAAGACCTTCTGCTCTCCTCAGAAGTGCAAAGCAATATCGCCAATTTGCAGACCAAAATTGCCGTTGAGGAAAAAGCGCAGCGCATTAAAGCATTAGAATTGGAAAAAAGTCGTCAAAACCTTATTCGCAATTCGCTGCTGGGCGGTTCATTCCTGCTTCTTGTGATTGTTTTGCTTATCGCATCCAGTTATCGCGCCAAACAGCGTCAGAACCTTCAGCTTCAAGCCACACTGAAACAATTGCGAGAGACCCAAGCGCAACTCATCTACGCTGAAAAAATGGCGTCAGCAGGTCAATTAGCCACCCGTATGGCACATGAGCTTCAAAATCCACTTAACTTCGTGAGCAACTTTGCCGAACTCTCCAAAGAGCGTTGCGAAAGTTTGATGCAAGAACTTGACGCCCTGAATCTCGAGCCAGAGAAGAAAAAGGCTTTACTTCCTGCGGTGAGCGACCTCCTACGCCATTCAGAGAAGATTCTCTATCACGGTGAGCGCGCTGCCAAAATTGTTCACAGTCTTTTGGAATACGCTAACCTGCATGCCGCAGAGAAGGTTGAAACTGACCTCGAGTCACTGATTAGCGAAGCCTTGAAAGCAGTATCTGGAGCGTGGCAGCGCACCAACCCTCATTTCCAAGTCAAGCTCACTTTGCAGCATGACCGCTCAATTGGCAAGGTCTTGCTTTCTCCGCAGGAAATGAGCCGTGCACTGAGCCACCTATTCAGCAATAGCTTCTATGCAATGCAGGAAAAGTGGCAATCAGGTTTGCCGAATTACCAACCTGAACTGCGTGTGCAGACTCATCGCCAAAACGGCACAGTTGAAATTCGCATCTGGGATAATGGCACAGGCATCGCCAGTGCAATCAGAGAAAAAGTTTTTCTGCCATTTTTCACCACAAAACCTAGTGTCTCAGGCAGCACGGGCTTGGGGCTGGCAATTTGCTACGAAATCATTAAAGGACATAACGGTGAAATAACCTTTGAAAGTAGCCCTAACGAATGGACGGAGTTTATCGTAAAACTGCCCATTAAACAGCCAGAGCCTTTAGCTCAATAGGAAGGAGATAGCGATGCTTACTACTGAACTTATTCGCCAGATGCCCAAAGTCGCACTGCATGATCATCTAGACGGCGGCTTGCGCCCGCAAACGATTATCGAACTAGCGCGTGACCAGCGCTACACTGGCTTACCCACGACTGACCCGACTGAACTGGCTGAATGGTTCTTTCGTGGCGCCAACAAAGGCAGTTTGCCTGAGTATCTTTCTGGCTTTGCGCACACTTGTGCCGTGATGCAAACTCCCGAAGCTCTCGAGCGCGTGGCATTTGAGATGGTAGAAGATATGTATCACGATGGCGTGTGCTATGTGGAGACGCGCTTTGCACCGATTTTTCATACGCAGAAAGGTCTGCACTGGGAAGAAGTGGTGCGTGCCGTATTGAGAGGCCTAGAACTGGGTGAGCGCACCTTTGGCGTCAAGGCACGATTGATTATCTGCGCCATGCGCAATCTCGACAGTCAACATTCGTTAGATATGGCACAATTGGCGGTGGATTTCAGAGACCGTGGCGTGGTCGGCTTTGACCTTGCTGGCGAAGAGGGCGGATACCCTGCCAAAAAACATGTGGAAGCCTTTCACTACTGCCAGCGCGAGAACTTTAACATCACTATTCACGCAGGTGAAGCCTTCGGGAAAGAGTCCATTTGGCAAGCCTTGCAGTGGTGCGGCGCACATCGCATTGGTCATGCCACGCGCCTCATTGACGACATGGCTGTGCTTAACAACGAAGTCATCAAATTAGGCACACTCTCGCAGTATGTGCTCGATAAGCGAATTCCACTAGAAATTTGCCTTTCTTCGAACATTCACACAGGTGCGGCTCGCAGCTTTGCTGAACACCCTTTCTGGATTTTCTACAAGCATCGCTTCCGTGTTACGCTCAATACCGATAACCGCTTGATGAGCCGCACCAGCTTTACGCAAGAGTATAAACTTGCACACGATGTTTATGGATTGGGCCTCGACGATTTGGAGCGGCTTTCTATCAATGCAATGAAAAGTGCTTTCATTCCATACAATGAGCGCGTGGATATTATCTTCAATGTCATCAAGCCACGCTTTGCGGAGTTACGGAAAACCTTAGCCTTGCAAAACGAGAAATTCCTTGAAGCCCGCGCGTAGCACCTTTGTTCAAAGACTGCGTGGCGGATACTGTGCAGCATCTGCTAATCTTGCGTGCTTGCTTTCTTACGCTGAGAGCGAACCAGTTTTAAGAGTTGCTCGCCTAATGCTGCATTCGCCGTAACGAACCCTTTGCCATAAATCGTGCGTGTGCCAGAATAGTCAAAGCACATTCCACCTGCTTCTTCAATGATAGGGACCAGTGCAGCTGCGTCCCATGGGCTCATTTTTGGCTCAATCATCACATCGGCTTGACCTGCTGCCACAAGCGTATGTCCCCAGCAATCGCCCCACATTCGCACCAGTTTTACCTCGTGCTTGATGGCATCCAGCGGATGTGTGTGCTTTGCATTGAGCAGATAGGATTCGCTGGATGTGAGCAACGTGGCTTCTGAGAGAGAAGCAATCGCCGAGACAGTTAGCCGTTGGACATTGCGAAACGCGCCATAACCGCGCTGTGCATAGACGGTCTCAGACAACGCCGGCAAATCAATTACCCCAAGCTCCACCTCGCCATTGATTTCTAAGCCAAGCATCACGCCATAGAGCGGCACACCATGAATAAAGGATTTCGTGCCGTCAATCGGGTCAATAATCCAGCGGCGACCGCTTTTGCTTGGCTTTTCGCCAAACTCTTCACCTAAGAATCCATCTTTTGGAAATTTTGCACGCAGAATTGAGAGAATCTTTTTTTCAGCGCTGCGATCTGCTTCAGTAACGGGCGATGCATCGCGCTTGGTAAAAACTTTAAGGTTTCGGCGACGAAAGTAAGAGAGCGTCAGTTTTCCTGCCGCGGTTGCAGCTTCTAAGGCAATTTCCAAGTCCGTTGTCATCTGCAGCGCATTTGGGTTGCCAAGCTATGGATTTCCCATGCAGGAAAGCAGCTAAATTTCCAGCAGCAGTTTGCAAATTGCGTCTTCTAAGGCTTTTGCCTGTCTGGTGCGGCGACCTAAACCGTTTGCAATAATTGAGAAGATTATCTCCTTGCCACTTCTGCTTTTAAGGTAACCTGAGAGCGACACCACGCCTGTAATTGAGCCGGTTTTTGCGCGAATTTGATGCGCCAGCGGGTGATGAATCCTCCCAGCCAGCGTGCCATCAGTCATTGGAATAGCTAGCGATTCATAGTATTCACGAAATGCTGAGCTATGCGTGCGCATATACGCCAGTGTTTCCACAATCAAATGTGGCGTTACAAAATTCTCGTGTGAAAGACCCGACCCATCTGTCAAACGATAAGTGCTCGGCTGTGCTTTCAGTTCGTCTCTTAGAAACTTTGACACAACTGCTAGCCCCTTTTCAATAGAACCTTCTCCATAAAACTCCGCGCCCAAGGTGCGTAGTAGCTGGTCAGCATAAAAATTATCGGAAATTTTATTCGTTGCTTTTAGGGCGTCGGTCAGTGAAATAGAGTAGTGCGAGAACAGATGTCTCCAACGCGTGCGGTCAATTTTGCGATTGTATGAGACCTTCTCGAGGCGGCTTGATGAAGGCATCACTCCTGCATCTTGAAGTGCTTGATGCAATACAGTGGCACAGTAGACATTCGGCTCAATTGAGACCAGCTTCAAGCGACTGCGACGACGAAACCCGCGCCTTACTACACGCTTTCTGCCATCCTTTGTTCTAATCACACGCACGCGTGAGACTTTTCGCAATTGCTGCTCACTGGCACGACTAAAATTGGCAACCGTGGCAAAGCGCACATCTCGTTCCTCTGTGCTGAGCGGTCTGTTGCCCACATAGTAGCTATTGTCAAGAATCAAATTGCCTTCTATTCTTGCAATCCCGTAGTGGCGCAGCGTATCGAGCCAAGTTTTGATAATGTCGTGAATCTCCTTTTCAAAGTAACCTGAAAGCATTGGGTCAGTGCTGCCCATCATAATCAAATTTCCTTGAAGCGTGCCGCCTCTAATCTCGCCCTCTACGAAAAAATCTGTGCGGTAACGGTAGCTTGCGCCCAGCTTCTCGATTGCAACTGCTGATGTGATAAGTTTCAGGTTTGAAGCGGGCTTAAACAGTTCATCTTGGTGATAGGCATAAATTGTTTCGCCTCCGACGGTTTGAATAGCGACACCGATTGTGCCACGTTTGCGGGATTGAACCAGTTGCTCAATCTTTTCTACGCACTCTGCAAGCCGTTCTGCTTCAGTTACGCCGCTGAGCCTTAGCGAAAAGCTGCTCATCGCTTTGGGGCGTCGTCGCTTGTGAGCATTTGCGAGAACCGTCTCGAGTGACACGCAAGTAAGCAGGCTGAACAGCAAAAGGGCGGATATGATGCGTAACAGGTTTGCTGCTAAGCGCATTTGGAATTGGTTTTTTGCTTAACGCCAGAGAGAGCCTTGTTCAGGTAACCAAGCGTGCAGGAAGATAATAAAAATTGTGCTGTGCAAAAAGGAACGTAAGCAGCGTGGCTGAAGGTAGCTACATTCCCTCTTTTTCACTACAGGGAAACAGGTGAGCTATGCAGGTTGGAATTGAGTAAGGCATATTGCTGAACCTGCTGACGTTGGCTTCTAATTCAGTGATTATGCATTTTTTGGAGCAAACACTTTTTGCTATACTTCGCTGCATACCTTTGTGAAGACAATTTTGCACGAACATCTATTCCTGCTTGAAACTATGAGACGCCCGTTTTTTCTTCTCGCAGCTTTGAGCGTGGTTTTCTTTCCCGCTTCGGTTCGCGCCCAAACCATCAATACTGCTGGTCGGCAAGGTCATCTTGTGCTCAAAATCATTGCGCCCAGTCTCAACCTCATTCAGCGCGAGCAAGTTTTTCAGCGGTTGTCTGCGCGCTTCAGTGACTTTGGCGTGCCTACTGCGGCATACACTACTGACGAAGAACACGATGCTCTTTTGCTTATCGTGATCAATCCCACACGTTCTTCATCTGGCATTTCTCCCTCGAATACCAGCGCGCGTCTAAATCGATTAATTACATACTCAACAGATTATTTAGCTACACCTTTTAACTCTACTACGAACCCGAGTGCTCTCTATGACATTTCGCTTTCGTTTAAATCGACCAATCGCGGCGCGCACTTTATTTCCCGTGCAGAATCACACGACTTTGCCCGCTACAACTCTATGACGGTCAGCAGTGCAAGTGGCTTGGAGTGGACGACAATGCTGGCAGGCGTTAATGGCGCTGATTACATCATTGCCGATGTCATCGTCAACGCTTTCCATCAACAGATGCAGGCAATGATGCGCGCTGCTGAAGTCAATGAAGAAAAGTGAGTATTGAGCCTACTCTTTTTTACCAGACTTTCGGTCTAAATGCTCCTGCAGGTCTGTCATTAGCTGTTGCACATTTACCAGCAGTTGAATGCGTCGCTGGCGGTCAACTGCTGCTGCAGTCTCAGGCATTGCACCACGCAGGAGATTGTCTTCTAATGTGGCTAACTCGGTAGCCATGTCCGAAATCTGTGCGATGATGTTATCGACCACTGCATCTTTTAGCTGGCGTGCTTCTTCTCTGAGGAGTCGAACGATACATAGCAAGTTGACTTCGGTGAGGCGCTTGAGCATCAAGGTCTGCTTGTTGCAATCAACTGTATTGAAGGAGCTGATAGGACTGGGTGGCGTAGAGGGCAGAAAGGTAATTGGAGCTGTCACACTGATAATGCGCGTTGCTAAGGCATTGCGTCCACGCACAGCTAATTGCTTAGTGTCCCTCAAAGCCTCTCGATACTCTGGTCGCTCTGCTTCAACCACCACCTCAGGTGCAGAATACACATAGAGCGAATCCTCCAGCGTGCTTATCTTTCGCGCTTTGCGGCCTTTTGGTTGGTAGCCTAGCTTTCGTGCTAGGGTCGCATCTGCAATACCTTCCTCTTTTTGTCCCATTTCTGCTTTCACGACGCCTCGCATAAAGTATGCATCAGAGAATGCTGGGCGCAAGCGCAACGCACGGTTCAGGTCACTTAGTGCACTGTTATACTGCCTTAGTTTGCGGTAAGCTATCGCACGATAGTAGTAGGCTTCTGCAGTCTCCACCAGCGAGAGCGATGCGGTAAAGTCCTCAATAGCGTCCAGTGCTTTTTCTAAACTTAGTTTCGCATACCCACGATAAAAATATGCCGAACTAGACTCCGCCACCCGCTTTAAGACCTCGCTAAAATCCTCAATGCCTAACGCATACTCTTCAATGGCCAAGCGACTTCTCCCACGCTGAAAGAAGTAGTCTGCATTGTTTGGATTCAGCAAAATCGCACGTGTGAAGTCTATATTCGCACGCGCATGCTGTCCCAACTCCTGTCTTAGAAGTCCACGGTAGTAGTATAGGTCTGCTTCATTCGGGGCTAACTCAATTGCTCTGGTGTAATCGGTCAGGGCTGCCGCTGTATCCTGCAAATAGAGCCACTGCGTGTAGGCTCTGCCCCAGTAAGCGCGCCAGTAGCTTGGGTCTTTTGCAATTGCTTTGTTGAAATCTACCAGTGCTGCGCTGTATGCTTCATTGGAAAGATGTGCTAAGCCAGAGGCATACAGTTCATCAGCAGTCTGTGCTCGGCTCTTCGCTGCTGCAAGTAGCGTTGCGCAAAGAAGAATGCAGAGGCGCATTTTCCATCTACGGATGCTTCGCATAGGGTTTCAGAGTTACTCTCTAAATGTGCTTTTTCAAAAGAAAATGGCGCAACAAAATTGCTGCGCCATTTTCGCATTTAATTTTTCAGTCTGCTACAGAATAGAGTTCCCAACCAGCGCTGAGACAAGGTTGTCGTTATCGGGTGGCACATCAGGCCGCCGCAAGCGTTCATTGATTGGATAGGTAAAGCGCAGCGGTGCGCGCCCGCCGCCGTCTGCACGGCGTGGTAGCGTGTTGGTGCGTCGCATATCATGGTAGGCTTGCCCTTCAAGGAAGAGCGCAATATACTTCTGGCGCAAAATTTCACGCACGACATCCAACTGCGTTACAGGGCCGGCGTAATTGCCCAAGTTCCCCTCTGCTCGCAGCGTGTTCAGTAGCGCCACGGCTGAGTCGAGGCTGCCTGTTCGGGCAAGGCATTCAGCGCGAATGAATGCCGTCTCACGTGCGCTCATAATTGGGAAGTCAGTGCCAAGATTGCCATAGCCACCTGTAGCGCGGTTTAGGAAAGCGGCCCCTGCAGGAGAGCGTTCAGCTGAGTCGCGCTGCGTGTTGCCTGTGCGTGCACTAAATCGGTTAGGCACATATGCATATCCGAAGAATGAGCCACGCGCGGGTGAAGTGGTTGGGGCTTCGAAGTAGCGCCGCATTCGTGCGTCTTCCTTTCGGTCATCACCGGGTGCTCTGGATAGAGCGTTTGGTCCAGAGATTTCGTCAATGTTTTGCAGAATGTCCATAAAGTATTTGTCGGCGCGCACAGGAAACCCCTGCTCATTAGCGAGAAATGTGCCAAAAAGGGCCTGCTCATTGACATTCGCTGCGTTTGCACGTGCCCTTACACTTGGCACTGCCCCTGAAAGTCCTGCATTTGCATTGGCTAAGGCTGCAGTATAGTTCTTGACATGGAGGAAGTAGCGCGCCTTGAGTGAACGCGTGGCGGCAATCCAGTTTGCACGGTTTCCGCCGTAAATCAGGTCTTGCGGTAGCGTTGCGGTGCCTGCGGTGAAGCGTGCAAGTGCTGAGTCCAGATTAGCTTGCGCTTGTGCATATGCTTCGGCTTGGCTTACAAACGGTGGCGGGTCAAAGCGCTTTACAAAATCTCCTGCGTCTTGCAAACTTTGAATCGGGATTGAGCCGAAAAGCGCCGCAAGTTCACCGATTGCCAGCGCTTTATACCAGAACGCAATGCCCATATAGGTATTCCGCAGTTCGGCAGGCATGGCAATGTTCGGCGCAAGGCGCAAAATGTCATTAGCCGATTTCATCACTTGGTAGCCTTGCAGCCAGATTAGGTTGAACTCACGCGAGGTTGATTCTACATAGTCATTCCATTGTAGAATCTGCGTGCGTCCATCAGCATTGATGATTTGCCAAGTCCAAATTGAGCAGAACATCGCTCGGTCGCCAGAGTAGAAATCACCGCCTCCTGAAATTAGTCCAACTAACAACGCATTCAGCCCATCAACCGTGCCAATGACAGATTCATTCGGTGCATTTGGCGAGTTATTGAGGTTTGGATCAATGTTGCAACCGCTTTGAAGCCAAAGAATTGCTGCAATCAGTAGTGAAGTCAGATGCAACTTAAATCTACGGTGTTTCATAGTGTTTGAGTCTCTAAAATTTTTGGAAATCCGTTGTTTTTCAACCTTATGCTCTGAAAGCTGAGTTTTGCGATATGATTTGGGCTACTTTGAGGGGTGGACAGATGAATCCTGTCCACCTCTCCCTTAATAAGTTAGCTGCACGCCAAACCGCAGCGAGCGAATTTGCGCAAACTGGAACCAGTCAATGCCGCGTGCATTTTGGTTGCCGAAAGAGTTGACCTCAGGGTCGTAGCCAGTGTAGCTCTTAAAGAAGGTGGCAAGATTACGACCTGAGAAGATGAAGGAGAGCTGGCTAATGCCGAAGTCCTTTAAGATGTCCCAGTTGTATTGAATGGTTACATCACGCAGGCGCAGGAAGCTGCCATCCTGAATATGTGGCTCAGCAATTACGAAGCCATCGAGGAAACCACGATAAAGCACAGTGCGCTGTACCTGCTGTCCGGGCTGATAGGTTACGCCAAAGAGCGTCAGTGGTGTGGTGCGTCTTGGATCGACGATAATTGGCTCGCCTTCGAAGAAAGCCGGCTCCTCACGGTCGCGGGTCGGTCCCCATGTGCCAAAGCGAATCATACCACCCTGTGTGCCATTGAAGACACGATTGCCAAAGACGCCATCGAACAAGATGCTAATAGAGAGATTCTTGAAAATTCTGAAATCATTGCGCAGTGAGAGCGTGTAAGCCGGCCATGGGTTTGCAAATCCGAAGATAGGCTGCCCATCTTGCACAGGTGCTCCTACCAGTCCCGTAATCGCACCGTTGTTTGCCACATCATTTGCTGTGAATGCGCCTGCCACCACCAAGCGAGAGTTCGGTGCATTTGGTGCCACGCTGATGACACGCCCGCCTTGACGCACCATGTTGCCACTTGCATCGACTTGCACCCAAGTGATGCCTGAGCGCACAATGTTACCATTCTGGTCACGCAGCCAGCCATTGACTTGCAGCGCACCGTAAGGCTGTCCTTCGTTGATGTACGCTGCAGAACCTGCAAAGCCACCCAAGAGAATTGGTGCTGCACCAGAGAGGCTATTTACAATGTTGTGGAAGCGCGCATAGTTCAGCGTAGCGTTCCAAGTAACTTCAGGCGTGTTGAGAATTGTGCCCTGAATAGATAGCTCAAATCCCTCGTTGGTCATCGCTGCTGCATTGCGCAGCACGGAGTTATAGCCTGTTGAGGGTGCCACAGGGAACGAGACAATAATATCAAAGACGCTGGTCATATAGTAGTTGGCTTCCACATTGATGCGGTTATTCCAGAAGCCTAAGTTCAGACCAATCTCGCGCTCAACCAACCGCTCGGGTCTCACGTCTTGCGTAGCACCGCCGACTGTTGAGGCATTAAGACCAGCATTGCCTAAGCGGTTTGACCATGTGCCACGCGCAAATGATGCGGTAATGCCACCCGTAGTATAGAGGAAGTTCGTTGCATACGGGTCAGGCTGCTGCGGTGAGCCAGATTCTCCATATGCCGCACGAATGATGACATTATCCACAATCCCCTTTAAGCCCTCCATAAAGCTTTCTTGACCTAAGTTGTAGGAGAAGCCTGCTTTCGGGAAGAACGAGAATGGCTGATTGGTGCCGAATGCAGAGGAACCATCGCGGCGGACACTGGCTGTTACGGCAATTCGGTCGAAGAGGTCCAGTGTCAATTGTGCAAACTGTCCGATAATCACCCACTCTTGACGACTCGATGAGGCTAACTGGGTTGCACCTGAGTTCAGTTGACTGAAGAAAGGCGAAATGTCGCTGGTCTGTGCGTTGATAGCATCACGGCGAAGTGAGATGGACTGACCGCCTGCCACCAGTGTCGCCTTGATGTCCTTGATGAAATTATACTTTAGCGTTGCCGCTATTTCCAAATTCAGTTGGTTGTCGAAGCGAGGGTCGCTGACCACTGCGCCTGTGCCACCTGGACCAAAATTCGCATCTCTTGCGCCTCGTGCAAGGATATAAGTGTTGGTTTGGTCATAGCGGTCCAAGCCTAACTGAGCGCGCAAGTTTGCTACGAAACCCGTTTCAGGGTTTTGGTAAATGTCCCAAGTGAGAGCGGAGTTATGGATAAATCGGCTCAGGCGCGATGTGTAAGAGTTGTTCTCTTGTGTCCAGATAGGGTTGTCATATGGACCGTAGCGGCGCTGAGAGCCGTCAGGCTCATATGCACGTGTATTGTCAAAGTCTGGCGGCGTGCGCAGCGCAGAGAGGTAGATACCTGAAATACTGTTCCCAACGGTTGGAATCAGCGTCTGCGAAACGATGTAGTTATTTGTAGTGGTGTAGCGCACGCCGGGCAGAAGCGTAAAGCCGACATTAGCGCGAAAGTTATTGCGGTTGAGGTCAGAGTTACGGAACACGCCTTGATTTTGGTCGAATGTGCCGCCTACGTAGTAGTCAAAGTATGAAGTTGCACCAGAGATACTTACGGTCTGCTGCCAGCTATTTGGGGTGCGGAAAATACCATTGAGCTGGTCATAGACAGGCTGCCCGGGTTGTATGCGCGGTCCCCAACTGAATGCGCCACCGGGCGTGCCGCGTGTTTCACCCGGACCTGGCTCACGATAGGCGTTCGGTCCTGCTACGCCATTGACACCTTGACCATATTCTTTTTGCAAATCAATTGAGCCAAGTGGGCTTGCAGTTTCATAGAAGCCTGCTGCGCTGATTTTCGTTGGGCGTTCGAGATTATTGTATTTGCCCTTCTTCGTGTTGATGATAATGACGCCATTGCCAGCTACAGCACCGTAGATTGCCGCTGCCGCTGGACCTTTCAACACTTCAATTGATTCAATGTCTTGTGGGTTAATATCAATTGCGCGTGCGCCCGCATCAACAGCTGGTTGGTTTGGGCTGGTTTGCGTGTTGTCAATGATGACACCGTCGACAATATAGACTGGCTCAGAGCTGCCACGTGCCGACTTCGGACCACGCACCGTGATAAAGGTTGAACCACCGGGCACGCCTGAAGCACGCGTTACTTGAATACCTGTAACTTGTCCAGATAGACCATCAATCGCTGCTGGTGAAGCAATGTTATTGATGCGCTCGCCAGCGACGTTGCCCACTGCCGCACCCAGCTTACTGCGATCAACTTCACCAGAAAGTCCCAGCACCACGACCTCTTCAGCTTGCGATGCTTTCACACGTAGCGCAAAGTCCAGCCTAACTGGCTCTGTGGCTGTTACCGTAACCGTCTGTGATTTGGTCTCATAACCAATCAGCTTGACTTCAACAATGTGTGTGCCAATCGGGGCTCTGAAGGAGTATTCGCCGTTTGCGTTGGTCGAGCTACCAATGCGCAGTGCAGGAATAGAGACCACTGCACCTGGCAGCCCTTCCTTTGTTTCGGCATCAATGATGCGCCCTGAAATCGTTTGTGTTTGCTGCTGAGCGTAGCTATGCGCGCATATGCACAAAAAGGTAATGCAGCAGAGTATTGCTTTCTTCATAGTTCGCTGTTTGTTGTTTTGTTGATAAAGTCTTCGTATCAACTCGTTTAAAAACGGAGCAAGTCTCTCCGAGCCGATGTCTGTTGATAGAATGCGCTGTATTTACGCAAAAGTCCAGACACGTGCAAACGAGCAGTATGCAGCACTGCTGCAAATGCAGCAGAATTTTTGCTTTTCTCAATTTGTCAGTGGATAATTTTTCGCTTGCATATACTCTCGCAGCTGCTGAATCTTCTCTTCAATTTCACGAATTGCGTTTTCAGCCTCTCGCCGAGCGTCGTCAATCGTTTGTGATGTCTCTGCCATCTGCATCTGATTATTGATTCTATCCACCAGAAATGCCATCTCTTGCACAAGCCGCACGACAAAGGCATCCTGCAGGATTTGTGCTCGCCGCTGCAACAGTATTACCACACATTGAATTGGCACTTCACGCAGTCGACTTCCTTCCAAAACCCCCAATGTTTGGCTGTTGTCTGTCGAGATTGCTGAAAGCAAAGCATTTTCATTGCAGCCAAAAAGGTTCATTCCCCCTACGCGCGCTGCTTTGAAGACAGGATGATTAAAGAGGTCTTGGGCACGACCCGAGCGCATGGAGGCGACATTTGCCCTCGCCACGCTCGTACCAGCCTGAGACATTAGCTTGATTTCCCTTACAGCAGCCGCTTGCTCAGGCGTCAGTGCCTCAACCACAATTTGCGGTGCGTAATACACCCGCAGCGAATCCAGCGTCCTGTCTTTTGAGTAATACTTGCTTAGAAGCTCTGCTGCTGGCTTGTAGCCCAGATTTTGCGCCTTGAGTACATCTGCCAGTCCCTTTTCTTTCATTCCCATTCCGAGCTTTAGTGTGCCGCTTTCAAATAGCAGTTCAGGGTGGTCTGGTCTCAGCTCCACGGCCCGCTCAAAGTCTGCCAGTGCCAGCCCATACTGTTTCTGGCGTCGGTAAAAGGCAGCGCGAAGTCTGTAGGCTTCAGCGTCTTCACGCCGCCGAATGAGCTCGGCATAATCTTTTAGTGCCAGCTCAGTCTGACCGAGACTGGCATAACATGCCGCTCGTTGTGAGAAGGCTTCATCAAATGGGGTTTTGCTGTTGATTACAGTTGTCAAGTCTTCAATTGCTTCTTCCAGCGCCCCTAGCCCAATTCTTGCCATTGCTCGGTAGAAGTAGGCTTGCACGCTATCTGGCGACAGGCTGATTGCCGCCGTAAAATCGGCATTTGCACGTGAAAAATTGCGTGCTGCTCTTGCCAGCTGTCCGCGAAAAATGTAGGCTTCAAAGTTTCGGGGGTTTATGACAAGGGCTTTATTGTAGTCAGCAAAGGCTCCGATCGTGTCACCTAAGAATTGTTTAGCGTAGCCGCGCATCAGGTAGGCACGCACATACAGCGAGTCCTTCTCAATTACCTCTGAAAAGAGGGTGGCTGCCCGTGCAAATTCTGCTTGACGCATTGCAGTTACGCCTTCCACATACAAGCTGTCGCTTATTAAAGCCTTCGCTGGCTTTTGCTTGAGAATTGCCAGTTTCGGCTGCGTCAGTGCTACGCAAGGCAGTAAGAGAATTAGAACCAGTAGCGTCCACCCTTGCTTACCTCTCACTTGTCCTGTCATCTCTTACCTCAATTATCTGTTCCCGCTTCCTCACCTATTGGATAGACGTCGCTAAAAAAGCGGAACGCCAACTTTCAGGTTGGCGTTCCTGCGCACCTTTTCTTGTTCAGTTATTCAGATATGATGTTACGCCCAAGGCTGCTGCACCACTTGCGCCAACTAATCCTCTTGCAAGAATGGTGTAGACACGGCGTGGGGCTACAGTGAGTGTTGCGCTGGTTACTGTCTGTCCGCCAGCAACAATGTCGACACGGAACGTGCCTGTATCAATTGGCACAAAGTCGCGCACATCCTTGTAGCGCGTTTCCCCAAAGAGTTCCAAGTTGGTGATACCCGGGCTACTGGTGCGCGTAATTAGCACACGCACGGCTGGGGCATTCGGCGAGAAGTGACCAAACCGTGCACTGCCACGAAAGACCGTCAGGTCAGGGAAATTCGGCACATCATCTTGCACCACTTTGGGTTGAATACCGCCCGGTGTCCCAACTGTATCGGAAATAAAAATGGTGTATGCGCGATTGGCTGCAACATTGACATCTACTTGCGCCACCACGCGTGGGTCAGGCGATTGCAAGGGTGGGCGCGCTGCCACACCACCTGGCGCCGCAAACACCTTCAAATTCCGATTCCCGACATCAACGCCAATGTATCCTGTATTGCCTAAGTAAGAAACAGCTGGTCCTGTAAAGCGCGGCGGTGTGCCCGGCACGCTTCGATTCAGGAAAGCAAAGACGGTGTCGCCTACGACGCGATTGTCCAAGAGCAAATCCACAGGGCCGGCATTCGCAGAAAGATGTAGAATGCGGATGCTACCAATTTCAGGTGTCTCACCTGTTGTTGGCAGGTTTGAGCATGACACCGTCGCAATAGACAGCGTCAGTGCCAACCCCAAGAGCAGCAAGTTTTTTTGTTTCAGCATTTCCAAAAGTTTTTGAAGTTCTGAGAAAGCTTATGGACGTCTCAGTGGGTATGCACGGTTTCGCGCTATGATACGGTTCATATCTACACCACAGGTAACGATATTGCCTGAGACCGTGAACGCGTCCATGTCGTGTGTGCCGGGATTGATATTGGCAAAGCCTGGGATGTAGGTTGGGATAACTGGTAAGTCAAACCCAGGTCCTGTGCCAATCGGGTTGACATCTAACTGGCGGCGCCAGAGTGGTAAGCGCATACCCAAGTCGCAGATGCGCCGTCCTTCTAAGAAGAAAATCTCCTGTCGCAACAGAAAGAGCGTGCGCACCAGCTCTTCTTCGTTGTCTGGCAACGCATCAATGTCTGAGGCACGAAGACTAGTAAAGGATGTTGGATAAACGTTGATCAGACCTGGGCGCGTGCGAATCAGCCCTGGAATCGCTGGAGAAGTTGCGTCAGCTCGCACCAAAAGGTCAGCCGAGCGTGGTCGAAATCCTCCAACTGCGGGTACATTCGGGCGTGTATTCGTGCTATTGAAGCCCACAACTGAGTCAGGGCGCAATGCAGCGGCAATTGCCCGCCTCATTTGTGCTTTTGCTTCGGCAAAGTTACCTGCTGCAATCGCTACCTCTGCCAAAATCAGATGTGCTTCTTCAATTTTTAGCACAGGGATAGGTGAATCTACCGCCGTGTATTTTGGATCTAAAAAGTCTAGCCGTGGCAACGGTTGCAAGTCACGTGCTGGTCGTGTAATCAGAAACGGAATCACGCCGTTGGTAAAATTCTGCGCATCGTAGAGCGCTCGATACACATAGCCTGCGCTGCCCGGTGTGTTCAGAGCGGCGTTTGCATAGAATGCAGCACTATCCGCCTGACCCAGCAAGCGATACGCTCTTGCTAAGGCAAGACGCGGCGCTACTTGGTTAATTGCCAAGCGTGTGTCAGAGCCGGATGGCAAAAGCGACGGCAGCGCTAAGCCAGGCAACGCAGCCAAAAAGTCATTGATTGCCTCCCGCAGCACTTGGCTTGAAGTAAGCCCTGGACCACCCTCTACAAGCGGAATGTTCGCAAAGTTCTCTGCTAGCACCAGCAGCGCCATTCCTCTGAAAAAGCGCGCTTGTGCAATTGCATTAGTTCGCTGATCTGCCGTGAGTGTTCGGTCCAGCGGAATTTGTGTAATTGCAAACTCCGCTTGTGCCCGCAATGTTTGTGCGCTAGAATACGAGGCAGGCAAGCTGATGTCGTCTGCATTGATATTGCGCGGGTTATCGGCTACTGGCGAAAGAAAAGTTGAGATATTGACATAGTCATCACTGACATATGCATTGTAGAGCGTAACGTTTGCGATCATCGCCGAAAATTGGTTGCGCACACCTTGCAGCACTTGGTTCGCACTGCCACCTGGAAAGGCACGCAGCGCTTCATCTGTGATGGTTGGGTTAATGACTTCAGTTGGATTAGTTTGGCAGGCATTGAAGAAAAGCATTGTACTCCCTCCGATGAGTACAAGCACGGCCGCACAAACCTGAGATTTGAAGCTAAACTTTTGTTTGTTCATGTCGCCTAAAGGTTAGTTTTTGCAGATTTTCAGGCTCTTTTGCGTTGCTTAGAAGTTGTATTCCACGGTGAACCGAATTTGCCGCGCTGGGGATAGGTTTGCACCACCTGTTGAGCCTAAGTCTAGTGCGCCTGCAGCACGTGCCCAGTTAATTTCGGGGTCGACACCAGTCGCTGCCGTCGCAATGACCAGCGGGTTTCGGATTGCCGCACTTAGATTTGCGCCACGGAAGCCAAAGGCATTTCGATAGCGAACCGTTATATCACGCCACTTAATCCAGCGCGCATCTTCTGCGAAGAATGAACCATATGCAGCAAAGTTTCCGGGCGTTACAACCGAGTTCTGACTGAAGGAGACATACCCCGGCACACGTGCGAGTGCATCAGGATAGTTGTTTGCAATTCTTAGCACTTGCAGCGTGTTAATCAGCGCATTGCCGCCCGAGTATTCAAACAGTGCGCTAATCGTAATATCACGCATCACCACTGCTTCCAAAGTTACAGAGCCAAAGTATGTCGGAATGGATTGGGCACCGTTGAATTGGTTAGAGATAAAACGCCCGCGATATGTGCCATCGGCTTCTCTCTCCAAGCGGTTGGCACGAATTGCTCCAATCGGACGCCCGTTCTCAACAAACAATCCTGAGAAGGCAAACCCACCGACTCCAAACCCCGGAATCGGTCTGCCACCGATGGTGCCGATATCCGTTACTTCATTGCGCACAAACGCCATATTTACTCGAGCATTGAACTCGAAATCCGTAATCTTGATGACATTGCCGGAAATAGAGAGTTCCCAGACGCCGTTGAACACCTTACCCACGTTGCGTTGCACCAGTCCAAACCCTGTTACAGGGTCACTGGGCACGGCAAAGAGCGCGTCCGTAGTGAGGGTTGAGCTGTAAGTTGCTGAGAAAGAAATGCGGTCATCGAGGAAACCCAGTTCAATGCCACCTTCCAGTGAGGTCACAAATTCAGGTTTAATGTCAGGATTGCCTGGATTTGCTGGCGCAATAGCTGCAGAACCTAAGAATGATGGCGCGCTATAGGTGCGGTCTCTTAGGAACGGCGCTGGAAAGTTACCGGTCTGACCAATCGCTCCACGCAGCTTGAGAAATGAGACATACTTTTTCCACTCTGCAGGGTAGAACTCAAAGTCCGACAGAATGGTTGCAATGCCTCCTCTTGCCAGTGGAATGAAGGAGACATTTCGACCGAATGCCGTGCTACCGTCAAAACGCACCCCTCCATCAAGGAAAATGTGCTTTAGCACTTCTGCACGCACTTCACCAAAGACACCTGCGAGAAACACTGAGCCGACACTCTCTGAGCCTGTTACAATACCTGCTTGGTTAAAGGTGCGTGTGCCTGCGGCAAGGTTTTGTCCCGAGCCAGTTATCACGCGCACATCTTGGCGGAAGGCTTCGCCCCCAAAGTTTAGCGAGATAGAGGCAACATCTAACTCAGGCAGCTTAATGCTCCCTGCAAAATTGATAATTGGCTGCATAAATTCTCGATCTGAGCGCGTGATGCTGCCCAGCACAGCCGAGCCGAATGCAATGCTGGCTTCAATAGGCGTAAGGAACCGTGCCTCTCGCTTGTTGTAGTCGAAGCCAATCGTTACGCGGTTGCTGAACCACTTGAAGGGTGAGTAATTGAGCGTCAGAGAAGTAATAACGCGATTGACGTTTTCATCATACTCCGGCAGCATCCAGATAGCAAGAAGACTGTCGGGATTGTCCGTGCCTGCCGGAGTAAAGCGACGGTCACGGAACGCGGTTCCATGTTCCATCTGACCTAGCGGCGCCAGAAGGTTATTCCCCTGATTGAAGCGGCTAAAGCCGTTTCGCACAAAGGAGGTAGAAATCTCCGCATCTAAGTTTTCATTAAAAATTGCGCGTGCGCCGAAAGCTATGTTGTAAAGGTCATCTCTTGCTTGGTTTCTTGTAATAAAGCCATTGGTGCTACGTGCCATTGCAGAGATGTTGTAGGTGAAAATATCACCGCCGCCGTTCAAGTTTAGCGTGTAGTTTTGGAAGAAGCCCGTTTGGAAGAAGAGTCTGCGCGTTACTTCTTCTTGAATGAAGCGTGTTTCAGGATTATCCGCACCTAAGGTTGCGACCACTCTTACGGTTGGGGAGCCTGGCGTGCCTTTCTTAGTAAAAATCTGCGTTACACCGTTTGCCGCTTGCGTGCCGTAGAGCGTTGCCGCTGAGCCACCCAGTGCCACTTCCACGCGCTCAATTTCACCTGTTACAAGCTGTGCCATAGAGGAGCTTACGGTGCCGCCAGTGCCGATACCAAAGTTATCGCCTACATCGACACGCACATTATCAACATAAAAGACAGGCGTCGAGTTATTAGCTGCACTTTTCACACCACGCGATTGAATGCGTGAGCCTGTCCCGGGTAAGCCCGAAGCCATCCCCACCGAAACCCCTGCAATTTGCCCCTGCAAAAGCTGATCAATCGACTGTACCGTTACGTTTTGAATCATCTGTGGCGTAATAGACTGCACTGGCGCAGAGAGCTTACGCTTTTCCGTCGCTGCTGCCAATCCTGTTACAACGACTTCCTCTGCGCTTACTGCCGAAGGAAGCAGCGCAAAGTTTACCTCAACCGTCTTGTCCGCCTCGACAGTAACCTGTTTCGTTGCGGTCTTATACCCGATATACTTGACCACCAGCGTGTATTCACCGGGTTTTAGGCGGCGCAGTGCATACTCACCGTCCAAATTGGTTACCGTTCCAATCTTCGTATCTAAAATTGCCACTTGCGCACCAACCAGCTTTTGACCATCGTTTGCGTCCGTTACAACCCCCTTGATATCACCGGTTTGCGCCCAGAGGGTGCTGCTGGATAGTATGATTAGTCCAAGTATAAAGACTGCTCCGAAAGTTCGCTTTGCTCTTGTAGACCGCATCATAGCATTTTGTTTGGTTGTTTTGTTGATACCTTCACTTGGAATTAGCCTTCGCTGCACTACTTCGCAACTAAGCAGGAAATGGGCTGGAAAGAGTTGAAGTGTGAAGCTGGACTAATGTTCCAACGTGCTTTCAAATTAGTCGGCGCAGTTTAATAAACTGTCTTCAAACTTGCAATTACTATCTGTGCTCACAGAGCTACTGAAGGAATACACTGTCGCCTCTCATTTTGTCCCATTGAAACTCAGAAGCCAGCCTACAGGCTGGCTTCTGCGTATCCTACTCTATGGTTGTGGTTGAACTTGCCCGCCTGTAAAGCGTGTCGCATTCGGGCCGCCAAGCCATGAGTTCGACCCATCAGCTGTATTTACCCCATCACCGTTGCCACCACCGTAGGTGTATAGTGGCTCTTGGCGTGCAGCCAGCTCTACAGCTGGAACGGGGAAGTGCAGAAGTGTGCCACGCTGTAAAGCGTCTCGGCGCCGCATGTCTTTGAAGTGCAGTCCATAGTCCGTCATCATAAGCTCAATATCTCGCTCATCAAAAATTACGCGGAGCACCTCGTCTCGTGAAGCAGTGGGTGGCAGGGGCGGCCGGCGTCCGACGGTCACACGACGGCACTGATTGAGAATCTCTACCGCTTCTGGCACGCGATTCAGCATCGCCAACGCTTCAGCCCGCAGCAATCGGTTTGTTTCTGCATAGAGAAAAACGCAGGGACCAATGCCATTTGCATTATACAGGTCATCATAGCGACTAAACCGATAGTGACTACGGAGCTGCGGTCCCCTATCAAGGCGGAAGAAAGCCAAGTTGGTCTCATACCTAAAGTAGCCTGTGGATTCTCTCATTCGGGCATCGAGCGTGCTATCAGCACGGCGCAATGTGCCTGTTGCAGGGTAGCCTGTGGGGTAGGTTGGATCCATAATGCGAATTACACGATGGTCTGTGCGCCAATACCAGAACAGCCCAGCGATTTCTACAAACCAGTTCTCCCAGTTGTTGCCGTCAAGATTGATTACATAGTCTTGCGTCATACCGCGCTCAGTGAGTTGCAACACGCGGTTCCAGTCAGTCTGGCTGTTTTCTCGGCGGTTGCGAGCATTCTGCACAAGGAAGTTGGCAGCGTAGGTACGTGCCAAACGCCCCAGCTGATCGCTGGTATAGGGCGACGGTGTATTGATGAAGTTTGCTGGTAAGGTGAAGTTGACGCTATCACAGATGCGAATGACGCGGTCAAAATTTCGCTGTGCCTCTGCCATCACAGCGCGGTAGTCAGAAAAGTCCAGCCGCTGACTTAGGTCTTGGGTAGGCGAGACAATATAAGCCTTATCAAATGTGTTAGCCAAGTACCCGAGAGCCATTGCTTTTACGAAGTATGCACCTGCCAGTGTTGCCGCATTCACGTCTCTGGCACCCGCACTTTTTCCTTCTATTTCAATCGCGCGAATAACATCATTTGCGTTGGAAATCGCTGCATGCCAGCGTTGAAATGGAATGGACGCAATATCACCATTAGAGTTTGCCAGCGTATTGTCCCATGCCACGCGTGGTTCGACCTTGAAGAAATTCCAAAATCCACGAAAGGCATTAGTCATCGTTACATAGTCTGCAGCCCATTCCATGTGGACATTATTCTGGTATCCGATGTATGGGTTATAGAGCGTTACAAAAGCGCCTGCTACGATGCCTTGCAAGTCTTGCGGTGTGGCTAAAACGCGCCGTGTGTCAGGGTTATTCGGGTTATTCACATTGAGGTCAGCGCAACTGCTTACTGCCACGAGCAACAATACAGCCAGAATTGGAGCAATAACTTTTTTCATTTCTGGTTCTTGGTTTAAGGTTTGAAATTTTCAGCGAAGGCTGCCCTGAAAGGAGCAGCCTTCTTCCCAAATCTTTAGAATCGCACTTGTAGCGATGCAGTAAAGGTTCTGAATACAGGATAAGTAAACTGGTCAACGCGGAAGCTGGTCGCATTACCTGCTAGCGCCACTTCAGGGTTATAGCCTGAGTAGCTCGAGAAGGTAAAGAGATTGCGACCAATCAGCGCCAAGCGAATATCGCGAATGAAGTTCAAGCCGATGCTATTCAAAAGATCCGCATCAAAGGTATAGGCGACATTAATCTCGCGCACAATCAGGAAAGACCCTGATTCTACAAAATGCTGGGTCGGGTTGTTACCATTGTATAGCCCTGTGCCGTAACCAAGCTGCGTAGTCGCTGTGTAATACGGAAAAGCTTTTTTCTTGTCCTGTGGTTTTCCAGCTTGATCGAGGTCACCATGACGTCCATAATCGCCATTACCAGCGAAGTAGAGTAACTGGCGTGTCGCATTGTAGATATCACCACCAATCTGTGTATCCAGAAGGAAATAGAGCGAGAGTTTCTTCCATGACAGCGTGCCGCTAATGCTAAGGAGCCAATCAGGGTTGCTATCGCCAATCTTCGTTACAAGTGGCGAACCATCTTCGTCTGCCAGTAACCATGGTCGCTCAAACGGCGAGCCCTCTGCTGGGGTGGTGCTATTTGCTGGGTTTGTTGCAGAAATCGGTGCAAAACGGCGAATTACATACCCATCGGAGTTAATCGTAAAGTCTTCACGGCGCAAAACACCACGGGGCAAGCCTACAAGGTTAGTTACAAAGCCGTTCTGGTCAACTTTTAGCTCATCCAGCGAGCGAGCGTGGCGATTGCCATACATCACGCCGAAAGGTTGCCCCGCCTCAATGCGGAACATTGTGTTTGCGACACCACCTGCTGACGCAACCCCAAAGTTTCCATTAGTTGGGAATGGTGGTCTGCCCAGCTCCACAATTTCTTGACGAATGCGGCTTGCCACAATGTTCATATTGAACTTCCAGTCTTCTTCTCGCAGCACTTCTGCTCCCAGCGAGAATTCAAATGTGGTGCTCTGCATTTTGCCCGCATTTCGGAACTGCTGCGTAAAGCCCGCATATGCAAACAGCGGCACAATGAGAATCTGGTCATCGGCAATGCTATTAGCGTAGTTGAATTCAAAGGTGAATCGATTGAGAAAGAGCAAGTTTGTTCCGACTTCGAACTCCCCTACGCGTGATGGACGCAGTGCCCGATTGCCCAGCAGGTTCTTAACAGGCACGCCATTGACAATATCGAAAGTCTCATACTGCGCCACAAAGGGCGGCCGCTGACCTGAAGTACCGTATGAGGCACGTACTTTCCACTCTTGGATATTCGGAATGTCAAAGTCCTGCGTTACCCGCCACGCACCCGAAATACGGTAGAAAAATTGCGAGCGTGCGTCAGGTCCAAAGAGTGATGACGCATCGCGGCGTACCAGTGCTTCCAAAATGTATTTTTCCTTGTAGTCAATGATTGCATTTGCAAAGATGTTCTCTGCACGCACATCTGTGTTCGAGCCGAAGTTAGAAAGTGTCGAGGTGGTCAGCGCCTGTGGCTGAGGCACATCGCTCACGACAAACTGGCTTCCTGAGACTCGGTCAAAGAGCGTCGTGTAGCGCTCAAATTGGTATCGCAGCGTCAATGAGAGATTAAAGTCTTCAAAGCTCTTTTTGAAGTAGGAGTTTGCTGTCAAGATAAGCCCATCGGACATGCTATTATATGCAAACAGCCCACCATTCGTGTAACCTGTCATATTGCTGTTATAAGTATTGCGCCGGGTCACATTCTTATATTCTTCGTTTGCACGGTCGTACGAGCCTTGCGCTTCCACTCTCCACCAGTCAAAAATTTGGTAGCTAAGTGATGCATTAGCTAGTACGCGGCTACGGAACAGGTCAAAGGTTGTAGTAGAAAGTGAGTATAGCGGGTTAATTGCGTTGTTATTCGAGATAGTGCTTCGCCCCCCTGGCACTAGCACTTGCCCAGGATATGCCCAATACGGCGTACCATCAGGGTTAGGTGTGTAGAGATCAAAGTCGGGCTCCAAGAGTAAGACTCCGTAAAATGGCCCGCCCTGCGTACGCTCAATTGCATCTGGTCCTACTGAATTTGTGTATCGGATCGCACCAGAGAGCTTGAACCCCCCAATCTTATGGTCTGCATTGAGATTTACATTGTAGCGGTCAAAGGCAGGCGTGAGCTCCAAAATACCTTGGTTGAAGAGCCGTGCGCCAGACGCATAAAAGTTGGTATTCTTGCCCGTGCTACCAATAGAGAAGAAGTTCTGGTTAAAACTTCTGTTCTTGAATAGCTCCTTCTGATGATCTCGCACTTGTCCAGGGTAAGGATTATCCACATACTGATCTGCCTCTAAGGCACGAAGTGGACTTCCAGGAGTTCTGGGCACAAAATCGTTGTTCTCGACTCTCCACGCATGGTGATTAGCCAGTGGATAGAGTTTCTGCAAATTTGTAAAGCCCCACTCAGTGCGAGCGGTAAAGTCAGTCGCACCTGGGTTATCCGCTCCACGCTTGGTAATGATTTGAATGACACCGTTTGCAGCCTGTGAGCCATAGAGCGATGCCCCTGCTGCGCCTTTGATAATCTCAATAGACTCAACGCTATTGATATCAATATCAGCCAGCGTGGTGCCCGGCGGCGTAATTACGCCATCAATGATAATGAGTGGCGTCGATTGCCCCTGAATGTTGGTCGAGCCGCGCAGCCGAATCGTGGGTGCGGTGCCTGGAATGCCCGTTGGCTGCACGATTGTTACGCCGGAGACTTTGCCGCGAATTGCGTTGGCTGGATCGACCGCTGGCACTTGCTTAATGGTCTCTTCATCAATCTTGCCAATCGCAAAGCCCAGTTTCTTGGTCGATGTGCCCTCTGCCACGCCTGTTACCACGATTTCTGCGACCTGCTTGGCATCAATTTCGAGCGTTACATCAATTACCGTCCTATCCCCAATAGCCACTTCGATAGTACGGTAGCCAATGTAACTGAACACCAGTGTGGTCGCTCCACTGGGCACTTGAATGGAGTACTGACCATTCACATTTGTCTTCGTGCCCACTCGCGTGTCTTTCACGAGTACGGTGGCACCAATCAGCGGGCTGCCATCTTCAGCCGCTTTTACTGTCCCCCTAACGGTGCGCTCCTGTGCCCAAAGCCTACCTGTGCACAGGAAAACGACGCTGAGAAAAAGTATTACCGCTTTTTTCATCTCCGTTCTCTTTTTATTGTTTGAGAAAATGCAATTTTGCTCAGAGTTCAATAGGCAAAGGCTGCACTCTCCCCTACCAAGCCTGAAGAGGAAAACCTTCCTCTTTCTTGTCAAGGTGAGATTGCTTTCTCGGAGATTGGAATGAACCAGAGCTACCTCTCTCCCCTTTGCAGCGCGTGTTTTGTGATAGCGTAATGTTCAGTCAGTCTCCTCCTTTGCCACAGCGTCAATTTACATATTTCGCCCAAAAGTAAAAACTCTGCCTCAGAGGATTTTTATCACGAAATTTGCACTGAAGAGAAGTGTGCTTTCTCTCATCTCTGCGCAGGTGTTAGGGCAGTGTTTCGGCACTGCACTACCTCAGTGAAGGATTTGGAATCTCTCACGCAGGGCGGTATCTTACTCAAAAACTTCACCCAACATTAAAAGGGAATAACTATGCCCAGCCTTGAGCCATCACTTGCCAGCAACGGATACGCTGTTACGCATCGTGAAGCAGCCCACACCACCGATGTGCTGCCTACTTTACCCAGCAAGACTGTTCGGCAAGACCTGCTGCCGCCAGAGAGCATCAGACCGCTCAGGATTCTTTTTGTTACGCCGAAGGGCAAGAAGGAAGAAGACACTAGCCAAAAGCCGCTTTTTTCAATGGCAATAGCTGTCTTGGTGAGCATTACACCGCCGCAGCATGAGATTGAGCTTGTCGATGAACTTTTCGGTGACGAAATCAACTTCAATGGAGACTATGACCTTGTCGGCATTACGGCACGCACAATGAACGTTACACGCGCTTACGAGATTGCTGACGAATTTCGTCGTCGTGGCAAGAAGGTCATTATGGGCGGCGTGCATGTGTCGTTTAACTATGAGGAAGCGATTCAGCACTGCGATTCGGTTGTCTGCGGCGAGGCAGAGAATCTTTGGGCATATGTGCTTCAAGATGTGGCAATGGGAAACTTGCAACCGCGCTACAATGCCACCGACTTCCCGCCTGTTACAGCAGTGCCTATGATTGACTACGAGCGCATCTTCAAAGCGAGCAAGCGCGGCAAAGTCGATGCGCGCAAGTCTATTCCAATCTATATGACGCGCGGTTGTCCTTATACTTGCACATTTTGCGTTACCCCCAATTTCACTGGTCGGCTCTATCGCATCCAGTCGCTTGACACCATTAAAGAGCAAGTTGAGACAGCTAAGCGCGTTTGGTTCAAGAAAACCAAATACGGCGATAAGCCGTGGTTTATGTTCACGGACGAAAATTTGGGCGTCAACAAAGCCAAGATGTGGCAAATTATGGACATACTGAAAGAGTGCAACATCAAGTTTAGCTCATTTATCAGCATGAACTTCTTGGAGGATAAAGAATCCGTCCGAAAGCTGGTGGAAGCTGGTTGCGTGATGGCACTCGTAGGCTTTGAGTCTGTCAATCAAGAGACGGTCAATCACTACGACAAATGGAAGATGAACAACGTCAAGAAGTATGCACAGGTTATTCGGCAATGCCGAGAAATGGGGCTCAATGTCCAAGGTAACTTTTTAGTCAACCCCGCTATTGATACATATGAGGACATGGCTGCGGTTGAAAAGTTTGTCGACGATAACCTTTTGATGATGCCTATTTACTCCATTCTCACACCTTACCCAGGCACCACAATGTATAAGGAATACAAAGCCAAAGGGCTTATCGTTGATGAGGACTGGGACAAATACACCGCTCACAACCTTGTGATTCGCTGCGACCGATACGACCCAATGGAGTTCCAAATTCGATACCTCAAGCATTTTCTCGGCTTCTACAAGTGGCGCACGATTATCAAGCGCGTGCTTTTGAATCCGAACAAACTTATCAACCTTGTTACCAGCCTCATTTTTAAGCGTAATTTGAAAGATCAGCTTAAAAGCGTGCTCAGTGGCAAGAAAGCCCCTATTCAGAAGCAGCTCGAGGCTGCGCAGCGCCACAACACGATGCCGAAGTCACAAGTTGAGCCTGTAGCATAACTGCATCGGCTTAGTCCGAGCTACCTTGTTCAGTTAGCAGCGACTTGCCTGCTCTTTTCTTCTTAATGCAGGGCACTGTCTTTCGCCTGCGAGCACTCACTTTTTCTTGTCGCTTAAAAAAATTTTGATGAATATCAAAAAAATTTTTTTTATTTGACAAACACTTTATATAATTGCGCACTTTTTGTTTGCATTTTTTTGAAAATTAAACTTAAACTGAAAATGAAAAAGACACTTCTCATTCTACTCTCTTCGCTGCTTGTGCCAATGCTACTTGCACAGGAACGCAATCCTCTCACTGCTGACCAAGCCTTAGAGCGCCTCAAAGAAGGCAATCGTCGCTTCGTAGAGGGCAAGACCATTCACCCGCGTCAAGACCCTGCGCGCATTCGTGAGGTTGCAAAGGGGCAGAAGCCTTTTGCAATTATCGTTGGCTGCTCCGATAGTCGCGTGCCAAATGAAATCATCTTCGACCAAGGGTTAGGCGACCTTTTTATCGTGCGCACTGCTGGTCAGGTCTCTGCCGCTGCTTCATTTGGTAGCGTGGAGTTTGCCAGTGCAGTGCTTGGGGCCAACTTGATTGTGGTGTTGGGACATACAGAGTGTGGTGCGGTGGCAGCAGCGTGCAACTACCAAAAGCCTGTACCTGGACATATCATCACGCTGGTCAATGCTATCAAGCCCGCTGCTATCACCGTGGAGAAACTGGTTAAGATGGGAAAGCTCTCAAAAGAGCAATTCGTCAATGCTGCTGTGCGTGAGAATGTGCGCTTGCAAGTCGAGCAACTTCAGCGATTAGAGCCAATCTTGGCAGAATTAGTTAGAACAGGACAAATCAAAATCGTTGGTGCAATCTACGACCTTGCCACTGGCAAGGTGGAGTTTCTCCCTGACGGAGAGACCGCACAACGATAGCACATTTTCGGTGCGGAAGAGTTTGGCTCTTCCGCATCACCTTTTTGTGTATTTCATGTAACCATTCAACCTCAAACAGCAAAATGGGCATTCAAGATTTTACTGTCAGTCTGCTTTCGCCAATGGTCTTGGCGTTTGTCTTAGGCATCATTGCCACGCTCATCAAGAGCGACCTTAAATTTCCTGAAGAGCTTTACATTGCACTCACTATTTACTTACTTGTCGCCATCGGGCTGAAAGGTGGATACAAACTTTCTACAACACCGTTTGGCGAATTCTGGAAGCCCGGCGTTGTCGCAATCGCAATTTGCATACTCATTCCAATTTGGTCATACTGGATTTTGCACAGGTTTGGCAAATTTGACATTGCCAATGCCGCTGCTGTGGCGGCGCACTATGGCTCCGTCTCTGCTGTTACGTTTGCCGAAGCTGTTGCATTTCACGATAACCTCAAAGCGGCTTTGCTGGAAGAAAACCCTGCTTTGACGGAGACTGCCTTGCGAGCGATGGGTGCAACTTATGAAGGCTTTATGCCAAGCTTACTTACGATTATGGAAGTTCCCGGTATTTTGGTTGCGCTTTTTATTGCGCGCACCAGCAAAGTAAGCCTTGCACTGGCAAATGGCGGACTGTATGAGGAGGAAAACTCTCGAGCTGGTGCAGTGCTGCGTGAACTCTTGGCAGGCAAGAGCACTTTGCTGCTTGTTGGCTGCCTTGTCATTGGCGCTCTGGCTGGCAAGCGTGGCTGGGAGCAGGTTTCGCCATTTTTTGACACACCTTTTCGTGGCATTCTGACGCTCTTTTTGCTGGAAGCAGGGCTGGTAACGGGGCGGCGACTGGCTGACTTGAAGAAAGTCGGTGGGTTTCTCATTGGCTTTGGTCTTATTATGCCTGTTCTGCACGCGATTTTGGGTATCGTGCTGGGCAAACTTGCCGGCCTCTCGATGGGCGGCGCAACCATTTTGGGCGTCTTATCAGCTAGTGCTTCCTACATTGCCGCCCCTGCAGCGGTGCGCGTTGCTTTGCCAGAGGCCAGTCCAACTTACTTTCTCACTGCCTCGCTAGCTATTACATTTCCGTTCAACATCATTGTCGGGCTACCGCTCTACCATAGCATTGCAAAACTTATTTACGGAGCATAAGGAGTACTCTCAATGAACACCACACAACTTAAACTGGTTACCATTATTGCAGAAGACGGCTTAGAGGCGCGACTGGTGCGCGACCTGAAAGCACTGGGTGCGAAAGGATACACCATTGCCAACGTGCGTGGGGTCGGTTTGCATACTGACCGCACAAACGAGTTTGAAGGCGAAAATATCCGCATTGAAACCGTCGTGAGCGAAGCTGTTGCCGATAAAATCTTGGAGCGCTTAGCTGCGCATTACTTCGACCAGTATAGCGTTATCGCATATGTGGAGCGTGTCGAAGTGGTGCGTGGAGATCGATTTGCGTAACTAAGCCGTGAGGTATGCACGAGGCAAACTTTCAGACCGTAAGCCCCTTTCCTAAATGAAGGAAAGGGGACTTTTTCGCTCAGAAAGTTCTAGACTTGAAGATACTCTCGCAAGTATCGTCCTGTATGGGAATGCAGCACTTGCGCAACTTCTTCAGGTGTGCCTTGTGCTACTATTTCGCCCCCACGCTCGCCTGCTTCTGGCCCAAGGTCTATAATCCAATCAGCTTGCTTAATTACATCAAGGTTATGCTCAATGATTACAAGCGTATTGTTCTGCTCGAGCAAGCGGTTAAAACATTGAATAAGTTTTAGAATGTCGTCAAAATGCAAGCCAGTTGTGGGTTCATCAAAGATAAAGAGGCTATTTTGCGAGTCGCTGCTGGCGATGTGGTAAGCCAATTTTAGGCGTTGCGCCTCTCCGCCCGAAAGGGTGCTGCCTGATTGCCCTAACTGCAAGTAGCCTAACCCTACATCTAAGAGCACCTTGAGTTTCTTAGCAATTTGCTTTTGGTCGCTGAAAAATTCATATGCTTCGGCAATAGTCATTTCTAACACATCTGCAATAGACTTGCCTTTGTAGAGGGCATTCAGGGTATCAGGCTTGTAGCGCTTGCCGTTGCAGGCTTCACAGATGGTTTCGATATCAGCAAGAAACTGCATCTCGACACGCTGCACGCCCTCGCCTGCACAGACTTCACAGCGACCGCCGGGCACATTGAACGAAAAGTATCCTGCGTCCCAGCCCTTCATTTTGGCGTAGGGCGTTTGAGCAAACAGTGCGCGAATCTCGTCGAAGACTTTAAGGTATGTGGCAGGGTTGCTGCGACTGGTGCGTCCGATTGGCGACTGGTCAACCAGTTCCACTTTTTGAATTAAATGTGCCCCCCGTAGTGCACGATGCGTGCCAACCCGTTCTGCCGTGCCAACCGTTTGTTTAAGCAAGCCTAAGTATAGCACATCATTGACCAGCGTCGATTTACCTGAACCGCTGACGCCCGTTACGCAGGTCATCACGCCCAGAGGAAACTTGACCGTAAGGTTTTTCAGATTGTTTTCCATTGCGCCTTCGATTTCAATCGCCTTTGAAAAATCAGGTTTGCGGCGCACTTTCGGCACAGGAATCACATCTCGATGGCGCAAATACTTGCCTGTTAGTGAAACTGTCGATTGGACCATCTCAGACGGTGGTCCTTGAAAGACCACTGAACCACCATTTCGCCCTGCACCGATACCTAAGTCAATGACTTCATCTGCTGCTTCAATCATTTCACGGTCATGCTCGACCACCACGACTGTATTTCCAATATCGCGCAGGCGCTTCAAGATTTGAATGAGGCGTGCAGAATCGCGCTGATGCAGACCAATAGAGGGTTCATCTAGCACATAAATTGAACCCATCAGCGATGAACCCAGTGAGGTCGCCAAATTGATACGTTGCGACTCGCCCCCAGACAGCGTGCTGGCTGGACGCCCCAGCGAGAGATACTCCAACCCTACTTCTACCAGATAGCCCAGACGCTTTTCCAGCTCACTTAGAATGGTTTGTGCAATTTCTCGGTCAAAGCGCGAAATCTCCATTGTCTTGATGAAAGTGTAGGCTTCGCCGATGGTCATTTGCACGATGTCAAAAATGGTCTTGCCTGCTACTTTGACGTAGAGCGCTTCTTTGCGTAGGCGCGAGCCTCCGCAGTCAGGACAAGTCGTGTAGCCACGATAGCGACTCAGCAAAACACGATAGTGCATCTTGTATTGCGCCTCTCGCTCCACTTCTTTGAAGAAGCCATCTATGCCGATGAAGCCCTCTTTGGGCACTCCTTGCCAGATGAGCTTTTTGGCGCTCGCAGGCAATTTGCTGTAAGGCACATCGAGCGGAATGCCGTATTTTGGCGCAATGCGAATCAATGCGCGCAGATGCTGTGAATGTTTATCTGAGTTCCAACATACAATTGCGCCATCACGAAGTGCTAGCGCACCATTCGGCACGACTGCATCTTCATCAATCCCTGCCACACGTCCAAAACCTTGACAGGTTGGGCAAGCTCCATACGGTGAGTTAAAGGAAAAAAGCTGCGGCGTTGGCTCTTCGTATTCGACGCCATTCAGCTCAAACTTATCGCTAAATGTGTAGTCTCGTCCGCCTAAGACACGCACAATGCAGTATCCATTGGATTCTGCAAAGGCAGTTTCTACAGCTTCAGTAATGCGAGCCTCAGTCTCGCTATCGGGCCTTAGCACCACTCTATCCGCCAGCACCAAAAGTTTTTCTTGCTCTTTTTTTGGCATTGAGAGCAAAGCTGCTTCCTCGTATGGATTGCTCACGTCAATAATTTTTTCGCCCTGCACAATGCGATAGAAACCTTTCTGCTTCAGCGTGTGAATTTCTTCCTTGAAGGTGCGATCTTTTTTGTGTTCATCTTTGTGGTGCGGAAAAGGGAAGCAGATATAGAACCTTGTGCCCTCGTCCAGTAGGCGCAGCGTAATTAGCACATCTTCGGGCGAGTGCTTCATGACCATTTCATTTGTGTCAGGCGAGTAAGTTTTGCCAATGCGCGCAAAGAGCAGCCGCAAGTAGTCATAGATTTCCGTAACTGTGCCTACGGTTGAACGTGGGTTTTTAGAAACGGTTTTTTGTTCGATTGCAATCGCAGGTGCGATGCCAGAGATGTAATCCACATCAGGGCGTGGTATTCGCTCAAGAAACTGGCGAATGTAGGCTGACATTGACTCCACATAGCGGCGGTGCCCTTCTGCGTAGAGCGTATCGAAGGCAAGGCTGGATTTGCCCGAGCCACTGACGCCTGTAACTACTACCAGTTTATTGCGTGGGATAAAGACATCAATGTTCTTGAGATTATGCGTGCGCGCGCCTTTGATAAAAATACCTCGGCGAATCTCTGGGTTGGGTGCTTCAGGAGTCGCAGTTGCCTCACGAAGCGATTTATCACTCATTTTTCACGACAAGATTAACCAGTTTATTTGGCACCACAATTTGCTTGATAATCTCTTTGCCGCTGATGAACTTGGCGACCGAATCCACTTGTTTGGCGCGCTCAATGAGGTCTTCGTTACTCATTCCCACTGTGGCTTCAAATGTGCCACGCAGCTTGCCTGAGACTTGCACAGCAATCGTCACTGTTTCATCTTTTGCTAGTTCAGGATTGTAGGTCGGATACGGCACTTGGCTGATAGACTCTTTGTGTCCCATGGCATGCCAGAGCTCTTCGGTAATGTGGGGAGCAAACGGTGCCAAAATCAAGAGCAGATTTTCAATTGCCGTGCGGTTGTGGCAGTTTTCTTTTGTGAGCAAGTTTACAAATTCCATCATTGCCGCAATAGCGGTGTTGAAGCGCAGGTTTTCGCAATCCTCGCTTACTTTCTTAATGGTCTTGTGCATGGCGCGCTCTATCTCTGGACTCATTGGCTCATCGCTTACAATGATGTCAAATTCATCTGTCTCGTGCGACTTGAAGACCAGTCGCCATACGCGGCCTAAGAAGCGTGAGATACCCTCTATGCCTTTGGTGCTCCAAGGTTTGACTTGTTCCAGCGGCCCAAGAAACATCTCGTAGAGCCGCACTGCATCTGCACCGTGCTCCGCCAAGACTCTGTCAGCTGGAATCACATTGCCACGCGACTTGGACATCTTTTCATTGTCTTCGCCCAAAATCATTCCTTGGTTGAAGAGCTTTTGGAACGGCTCTTTGGTGGAGACCAGTCCTAAATCATAAAGCACTTTGTGCCAGAAGCGCGCATAGAGCAGATGCAAAACAGCATGTTCCGCACCGCCTATGTAGAGGTCAACTGCGCCCCAATACTTTTCCTTTTCAGGCGAAACAAACTCGTTAGGGTTATTTGCATCTTTGAAGCGCAGGTAATACCAACAGCTTCCAGCCCATTGGGGCATTGTGTTAGTTTCTCGGCGGAATTTACCGTATTCATCTTCGCCATACAGCCAATCAGTAATGTTCGCTAAGGGCGATTCACCTGTGCCAGAGGGTTCATACTTTTCAACATCGGGCAAAAGTAGCGGCAAATTGGTTTCAGGTCTTGGGATTGTGTATTCGCCCTTTTCATCTTGGTAGTACTTGATTGGGATTGGTTCTCCCCAATATCGTTGGCGTGAGAAGACCCAATCGCGTAGCTTGTAGTTCACCTTGCGCCGACCGATTCCCTTTTCTGTGAGCCAATTCACCATGCGCTCAAACGCTTCCTTGAAGCCCAAGCCATTGAGGGAAATCTCATCATTTGCGGAATTGATGCAGACAGAGTCTTTGCCTGTATAGGCTTGCACCTCAAGGCTGTGCGATGCTTTCACCACTTCTTTGATGGGCAAACCGAATTTTTTGGCAAACTCCCAGTCGCGTTCATCGTGTCCGGGCACTGCCATGATTGCGCCAGTTCCGTAGCTCATCAAGACATAATCCGCAATCCAGATCGGCACAGGTGACTTTGTGGCTGGGTTGATAGCATAGCCACCTGTAAAGACGCCCGTTTTTTCTTTCTGCAAATCCGTGCGCTCCAAGTCGCTCTTCTTTGCCGCTTCTTCACGATAGGCCTCAACCGCAGCGCGCTGCGCAGGCGTGGTTACTTGCTCCACAAGTGGGTGTTCTGGCGAAAGCACAACATAGGTTGCACCAAATAGCGTATCGGGGCGAGTTGTAAAAACCGTAATTTTTTCGCTGCGTTCTGCCAGCGCAAAATCAATTTCGCAGCCTTCGCTTCTGCCAATCCAATTGCGCTGCATTTCTTTGATGCTCTCGCTCCAGTCCAGCTCATCCAAGTCCTGCAGCAATCGTTCTGCGTAGGCTGTGATGCGCAGAACCCATTGGCGCAGTGGCTTTCGAATCACTGTAAAGCCCTTTTCCAAGTATTCATCTACTTCTTCATTTGCTAGCACTACCTTTTGCTCCACACACCAATTGACAGGCACTTCGGCAGTGTAAGCCAAACCTTTCTCATAGAGTTTGAGAAAAATCCATTGTGTCCACTTGTAGTAGTTTGGGTCCGTTGTGTTGATTTCTCGCGACCAATCATAAGCAAAGCCAAAGCGCATTAAAGTTTGCTTGAAGCTCTGAATGTTTCGCTCGGTTGTGAGGCGCGGGTGCGTGCCCGTTTTGATGGCATACTGCTCAGCTGGCAGTCCAAAGGCGTCCCAGCCCATTGGGTGCAGTACATTGAAGCCCTTGGCACGCTTGTAGCGGGCGACGATGTCAGTAGCGGTGTAGCCTTCAAGATGTCCTACGTGCAAACCGCTGCCGCTTGGATACGGGAACATATCCAGCACATAAAACTTTGGCTTTGTAGGGTCTTCGGTTACCTCGAAGGTGCGATGGGCTTGCCAGTAGGCTTGCCACTTTTTTTCAATCTCGGTAAAGTTGTATTTCATTGTGATTTATGCGTAAAGCAATATGTTTTGACTAAGTTTGACCGTTGCGATGCACATCGTTGAAATTCAGAATGTCCATCGTATTGCCGCTCATTGCCATTGCGTAGATGTTGCGCTTTGTCAGAAACGCCACCTGCGATGGATTGAGCGAGAGGCTGGAGAAAATCGGGATAAGCTTTTTGCCCTTGTACTCTGGGAAATAGTCGAAAAACTCAGGCAGCACCTCAGCGAAATCTTCTATGTGATGCTGCCGAACTGTGGCTTTAGTCTCATTTAACAAGACCGTATCGCCTGAAACTAAAATTGCATCAAACTCCCTGCCCACTCCATCAGGCTTACTGCTGCTGGCATACACATTGAGCAGCATTCGGTCTATTTTCTTCAGACCGAAGTAGCGGTCAGCAACAGCTGGCAAGTTCGGTGCAACAATATCCTCGACAATCGTGCCGAGTCTGTTGGACAGCTCTCCCCACTTCTTGTTTAAGTTTTTGATGACTTCCCTTGTCTCCTTCTCGAAAACCTGTACCCCATCTTTGAGTGTCAGCATTCCATCTTTGAGTGTCAGCATTTCATCTTGAAGAACACGCACTGCCTCTTTGAGCGTCTGCATCTCTTCCCTGAAGGCTTGCATCTCCTTATCGCGTTGGGCTTGTGCAATTTCGGCACGGCGCGCCGCTAGCGCACTCTGAGCCATATACTCGCCCAGTATGGCTTCAAGGTCAGTAAGCCGACGATTGAAGTCTGAACTGTCCATTGCCTGTGCATTCAGCTGTAACCTTGAAGATACTCAAACTATATCAAGTTTTGCGTCTCTCCTAACAGGGCTGCGAAAGCATAAAGTTGCAGTTTCTTCTCCCAGTTGGAAGAGGCTGCTCGCTCGAGCGCTCACTAATTGAGAATCCACTCTCGTTTTTTATCTTTCTCCGCTTTTTAGTCGACATTTAACCTTGTGAAGTAAAAAACTGAAAGACTTTCCTCTGAGCTATGCAGAAACTTGCCTTTTACTTCAACCTGACGCGCCTTGCTTTCTTCCAGACATCTTTTGGCATTATTTATGCGATTCTCACAGATACGCTCAATCGTGTCATGACGATTGAACTTGGCATTGCGGCTGCGCTAGTGGGCGCGCTCATTGGCATTCGTGAAGTAATGGTTCTGCTTGGGGTAAAAATTTGGGCAGGCAATCTGTCCGATAAAACGCACTTCTTTGGCTACAAGCGCACGCCGTTTATTTTAGGCGGGCTTCTTCTCTGCAGTGCAATGTTTGCGCTCATTGCTCCACTGGCAATTGAACTTAACACAAACTTTTGGCTGTATTTGCCTCTACTGATTGCAGTCTTTACGATTTTTGGTATCGGTTACCACGCTTCGCTGACTACTTACTACGCCTTGATTGCGGACTATGTGGGCGAAAAATCCCTGAGCAAGGTTGCGGCAACCAGCTGGATTTTGATGGTGCTGACAGGCATTTTCACTTCGGTGGTGATGAGCAAAGCTTTGAAGGATTTTACAAATGAGAAGCTTATCGCAGCGATGCAAAATGCCAGCTTGCTTGCCCTTGCAATTGGTGTCGTCACGATTGTTGGCGTCGAACGCCGTGAGACTGATGCAGCGCAGCAAGATGGCGAAGCGCTATCGTTCTTTCAATCGCTGAGGCTGATTGCCGATTCGCCAATGACCAAAGCCTTCTTCGTTTATGTTTTCATCTCCATTTTCGCTGCATTTGGTAACGAACTGATTATGGAACCCTTCGGCGCAGATGTGCATGGGCTGAGCGTGAGTGAAACCACAAAGTTTCGTCAATATCTTGGCGGGGCGCAGCTGATCTTTATGTTGCTTACGGGTTTTTCCATCAATCGCATTGGGCTAAAGAACGCTATCGTTTTTGGAAACACGGTTGCCACTGTTGGATTTTCTATCTTGTTCGCATCAGCTGTTACACTTAACCTCAAGCTGCTCTATATTGGCTTGGTCACTATTGGGATTGGGCTGGGCAGTTGCACCGTTGGCAATATCGTCTTTATGATTTCTATGCACGCAGGTCGCTCAGGCTTGTATTTGGGACTTTGGGGCACTGCGCAAAGCCTTGCGAATTTTACAGGCGAGTTAGGTATGGGTGCTGTGCGCGATGCCTTGATGCATCTTTTTCCCAATCCGACAATCGCATATAGCGCCGTTTTTGGATTAGAAATTTTAGCCTTCACTATTGCTTCATTGATGCTACCGCAATTTTCACAAGAAAAGTTTGAGGCAGAAAGCAAAGTCTCGCTCGCACGGGTGTTAGCCGTAGCGTCCGACTAATGCGTGCAGTTATTATCACAATTTTTACCGCTTTGCCATGCGCACCACCTCGTTAGCTGCTTCTGCACATATTTTTGAGCACCATTTTCGTGTCTTACCTGAGGATATTGATGTGCAGAACCACGCCAGCAACATCTCTTACCTAAAGTGGGTGCAAGATGCAGCAGTATCGCACTGGCGGCACCGCGCCACACTTGAGCAACAAGAAGCCTTTACTTGGGTTGTTATTCGGCACGAGATTGACTACCTCAGACCCGCTTTTTTAGGGCAGGAACTGCTTGCAAAAACTTGGATTGGCAACGCTACTGCAGCGACTTGCGAGCGCTTCACCGAAATTTGGCGACCTAGCGATCACTGTCTTCTGGCTAAAGCTCACAGTGTGTGGTGTTTACTTGACCGACAATCTTTTCGTCCAAGACGCATTACGCAGGATTTAGTAGAACGCTTTACCTGAAAGCAGCGCCTCCAATCTAAGGTAGCCCTGTGCAGGACTTTTGCTTGGTTGTATTATTACGGGCGTTGCTAAATGAACTGCTCAATCACCATTCAACCTATCCATAGAGGACATTCAAGCAATGAAAAACGTGCTCATTATTGGCACAACGGGTGTTTTGGGGCGCGAGTTGGTGCCACGCCTGAAAGCCAAAGGCTACTATGTGCGTGGGCTCGTGCGCCCTGAGTCTAAGGAAAAGCTGCAAGCGGCTTATGCGGCGGGTCTACCTGAGTTCGAAGTTGCGTATGGCAACATTATGGATCCTCCTAGCTTGCAAGCTGCCATGCAAGGCATTGATGTCGTCATTTCGTGCGTCAGTGCTGGGCAAGATCGCACGGCTGAATCGCGTGGCAAAGCTGAACACTACGGGCAGATGAATGCAATTGAAGCAGCAAAACGTGCAGGCGTCAAGCAGTTTATCTTCACCTCTACGCTTTTTCCGAAGAATTCCTTAGGCTACAGCTTCGTGTGGGCGAAACTTATGACGGAGGAAAAGTTACGTGAAAGCGGTCTAACCTATACGATATTTCGCCCCTGTGGATTTTTCTATGAGCTGTATTATCGTGGCGAGCCCTTTGTGCAAGCTACCAATGCCTTCCCAATTTTGGGCGATGGCAAGACCACCACACAGATGTTAGCCGAGCAAGACGTTGCCAAGATGTATGTCGCAGCGATTGGCAACTTAGAGTGTATGAACCGCACTCTTGAAATCGGCGGTGGGCGCGTGATGACCTTTGATGAACTCATTGAAGAGTGGTCAAGGGTGCGCTTGAAATATGAAGGCAAGCCTGTTATTCCATTTCACATTCCTGTTACGCCGCTGCGCATTTTTGCCGAAGCCGTGAAACCTTTCTGGGAACAGGCTTGGGGCATCGTGCACCTGTTGGATTTTAGCTACGACAACATGGAATGCGATATGACCGAGCCCAAACGTATCTTAGGCATTGACCGCCTGATGACACTCGAGGAATACATCACTGAGGCGTATGAGAAAAAATACGCCAGTCGCCGCCTCTCCGCAACTGCTGCACCTACCCCATCACACAATTAGGACGTGGGGACGATACAGACGAATTTACTACTAACTGCTTTCAGCACGAGAGATGGGTTTTCATAGCAGGCTGGCGCTTTCAGACTGGCACGGCGCGCTAGCGAAAGAACTTTACGTAAATTTGAGTGGTTTCAGGGTGTAGTTTTGGCTACCTGCTCAGCACCTACGAGCTACTTGCACAGTAATTGCAGCAAGTTTTATCCAACGATGTGTGGCTGTTGCAGGCAGCAACAATCGGTGTCTATCAATAACCAATAACCTTTCTCGAACTATGGAAAAGTCATCAATCAAGCTCTTTTTAGCGGTGGTCGGTGGCATTGTCGGGATTTTCCTGATTTATGTTGCGGTCGCTGCTTGGAATGGCGTGCCGATTAGCAAGGTCGCTTACACCTATGTTCGATACGTGGCACTATTCTTGGGCGCAAGTCTAACGGTCTGGATTGCAGGCAAATTCGTTCAGCAGTATAACTCTGGCTGGTTTTTGCCCATCATCTTTGTTGGAATGGCTTCTGTCTTCTTTGCGTGGATTGGTGTCGTGTCGACTAACCCACGTCAGGTCAGAATGTATAAGGACGGTCGACCTGCGCCGCGCACTGTCGCAGAACTCTCTGGCGAAGCGCCTGCATCTGCAGCACCAGCTGCTGAAACCGCCCCACCTTCTCTGACTTCAGCCGATGCTGCCAAAGCAGAGTATGACGAGCTGATGAAAAAATATGACTTCCCCGAACGGTTCCGCCAGTTCGACGAGACCTTTATCACCTCCGAATCAAAGGTGAATGAGTTCGTCGCACAGATGCTTGCCTCTAAGAACTCCAAAGGCGAACCGATTAAGGTTGAAGATGCGGACGTCTTCAAGATTCAGAACTACTTGATGAAGGAATTCCTGCGACGCAAGGAGGAAAAGGAGAAGAAAGCTTCGGAGTCCGCCTCAGCCGCTCCTGCACCCGCTCCTGCGCCCGTGGCTGCAGCGGAACCCGCTCCTGCGCCTGAACCTGCACCTGCTCCAGCACCGACCGAAGCAGCAGTTGTGCCTGCCTCCGCTGGTCAAGATGCCTTAGCCTATGAAGCGCTTTACCGTAAAAAGTGTGCGGGTTGCCACTCTTTGGCTGCTAACTTGGGCAAGATGCGCCAAAAGTGGATGAAAGACGATGCCAAAACACTGGAGCTGGTGAAGTGGATGCAGCGCCTCGCTAAGCAGGATCGCTCGAAAGCCTTTACCGACGAAGAGGCACAAAAAATTGCGGCCTACATTCGTGCTCCAGGTGCTAAGCTGAACTAATTTGCCTCGTAGTGACAAGACTTTCAAGCGTTTCAAGGCAGTCGGTCTTGAAACGCTTTTCTTTTTGCTGTCCATAGACCTCTAAATGCTATGTCCGTTATCCTTATTACTGGTGCAGGCAAAGGCATCGGTCGCGCTTTAGCGATAGAATTTGCGCAGCGTGCATCTGATACATTTAAGCCCAAACTGTTTTTAGCGTCTCGCACACAAGCAGATTTAGAAGCCGTGCAGCAAGTGTGCCAGTTGTATAGCGTAGAGACAGACTTTTGCACTGCTGACCTTGCAGAGATGGCAGCAGTCGAGCGCTTATACACCTGTGCTGTGCAGCGCTTTGGGCAAATTGACTGCCTTATCAACAATGCAGGCGTTGGTCGCTTTAAGCCGATTCTGGAGCTCACTGAGGACGACTATGACTACACGATGAACACCAATCTCAAAGGGACGTTCTTTCTTACGCAAAAAGTCTTTCGCGATATGCAGGCGCGCCAAAGCGGCCACATCATCTTCATTACATCCGTCGCTGCCTTCACGCCCTTTGAGCAAAGTGCGATTTACTGTATGTCTAAGTTCGGTCAAAAAGGATTGATTGAAGTGCTGCGGCTCTACGGACGCAAGTGTAATGTGCGCATCACGAATGTGATGCCCGGTGCAGTCTATACGCCAATGTGGGGCGAAGCGGGCGAGCACTTCCGAGATCGAATGATGATGCCTGAAGATGTTGCTAAAATCGTGGTGGACGCTTTCCTCCAGCCTGAGCGCACCTGCGTTGAAGAAATCGTGTTGCGTCCGATTGCCGGCGATTTGTCGTAAAGTCCAACTACCTTGCACCCAGCTTTTTAGGTTAGATAATTTTGGTTAATTTTGCGCTGCAAAACGGCGTAACCTTCCAAACAACTTGCACTGATGAGCATCAGTAGTCTCCTCTTTGTGTTTCTCGGTGCACAGGTCATTGTGGCGTCAGTGGGCACAGTCTGGTCTCGTCATCCTGTAACGAGTGCGCTTTTCTTGGTGCTTAACTTTTTTGCGTTAGGCGGTCTTTACCTTTTGTTGGAAGCCCAATTCATTGCGGTCGTGCAAGTCTTGGTGTATGCGGGTGCGATTATGGTGCTTTTCCTTTTTACGATTATGCTGCTCAACTTGGATAATGAAACCGCACTCTCTGAAAAATTCGATCTCAGAAAGGGTTTTGCTATCCTCCTTAGTGCTGCCTTGTTCTTAGAGCTGGTCTATATTTTGAGTCTCAAGCTTGATTTACCTGTGAAGCCTGCTATGTTGCCGCCCGAGCAAATGGGTGAAGCCAAGTTTATCGGCAAAGCGCTTCTGACCGACTTTCTGTTTCCATTTGAAATTATCTCGGCACTCCTGCTTCTGGCGATTGTAGGTGCTGTGGTGCTGTCGAAGAAACGCCTTAATCCTTCATAGCATTTATGCAAAAGACTGGCGTGGCACTCTTGCTATGCGTGATGCTGCTTAGCTGCACCGCTAAAAGAGACCCCAGAAGGGTGGTAGAGCCAGCCGGCTCTGCTAACTTTAGGGTCGGTCTTGTGTTTGATGTTGGCGGTCGTGGCGACAAGTCCTTTAACGATGCGGCATATTTAGGACTCGAGCGTGCCGCAAGGGAACTGTCGCTCAAGCTCGAGTATATTGAACCCGGCGAAGGTGCAGACCGACGCACAGCTCTCGAGCAGCTTGCTGCGCAGCCTGATGTCAAGCTGATTGTTGGTGCAGGGTTTATCTTCACGGACGACATCACCGATGTGGCTAAGGCGTTCCCAGACAAAAAGTTTGCCTGTGTCGACTACACGCTGGATAGCACACGCAAAATCCCCGAAAATCTCTTGCCGATTCTCTTCAAGGAAGAAGAAGGGTCATTTCTTGTCGGTGCGATTGCTGCCCTGACCAGCAAAACAGGTGTTATCGGCTTTGTGGGGGGCATGGATTCGCCCCTTATCAAAAAGTTTGAGCGCGGTTATACCAATGGTGCGAAATATGTTCGTCCTGACATCAAGGTCGAGGTTGGTTATGCAGGACTGAGCGGCGAGGGCTTCAAAAATCCTGCGAAAGGCAAGGAAATCGCTCTGATGCAGTACAGTAAAAATGCGGACATTATCTACCACGCATCAGGCATTACTGGGTTAGGCGTTTTTGAAGCTGCACGGGAAAAGCAGAAATTGGCTATCGGCGTTGATATGAACCAAGAGGCTGAAGCGCCTGGGCTGGTGCTCACCAGTATGGTGAAATTGGTCGACCAAGCGGTCTACAATGTGGCAAAGTCTGTCAAAGAAGGCACATTCAAGGGCGGCGCACCGCTAGTCTTGGGATTAGCAGAAAGAGGCGTCGACTACGTCTATAATGAAAAAAACCAATCGCTGATTACGCCCGAAGTGCGTGCAAAGGTCGAGGAACTTCGTGCTAAAATCATCAGCGGTGAGCTGAAACCACTTTAATTTCAAACTCAAAAAACTACTCAAACGATGAAAAGCCGTCTTTCTCTCAGCATGTTACTTTTTGTCGCGCTCTTAATTGGCTGCGGTCCCAGCAAAGAGCAACTCCAGACGCTTGAGGAGATGAAAAAAGCTGTCAGCGACTTTGCTGCTGCTCACGATGCTGTCATGAAAGAACATCAGCAGGCAGACGAAGCGCACAAGAAAATGGAAATGAAGTATGACTCTTTGAAAGCAGCTAGTCAGTCGAACCCCGCTTTGGATTCAATGGTTACGGCACACAGAGCGGTCTTGGCACAGCACGACGCCATGATGAAAGCTCATATGGACAAAATGAAAGCCCACGATGAGCTGGTCAAAAAATACACGACCAAAATCGGTGAGCTTTCAGAGATGAAAAAAGCACTTGAGCAAATCAAACAGGAGCAAGAGGCTATGCGTGCGGAACATAGTAAGATGCAGCAAGAGCACGCCAATATGGACGCTGACCACAAGAAGTTTGACGAACTGCTCTCTGCTCAAGCCAGCGCTGCGCAACCTAAAAATCAGCCAAAAAAGAAATAAATTACACGAGAAACCTGAAAGTCTATATGCCACTGACATTTGCAAGAGGCGTTAAAGTTGCGGCGCAGCACTGCGGGCATCTTGCTCGATTGGTGCTGGTTTTGTGGGTAGTGCTTGTAGCAGCGTGCCAGCCCCCTGCTCAAAACAAAGCGCTTATCGCAGAGATAGAGCAGTTTATCAGCACTCTCGAGCCTGAGATTGCCAAGTTCACAGAGAATCAAGAGCACATTAGTACAGAGCAGAAGGAGTTCAACGAAAAAAATGCTGCACTCAAAAAGAAGCTGGGCAAACACGACTCCACCTACAACGCTCTGACGAAGGCTCACCAGAAAATCGTTGACGAGCATGAAGCTAAGCTCAACTCGCTCAAAGATTTGATTGAGGCTAGCCGCGGACTTATTCCGAAGCTCCAAGACGGGTCATTTGCTTTTGACCGTCGGCTTATAGAGGAAGACTTCAAAGGTGGTGTCGTTGAAGGCAAGCCATTCGATGGCTTCAAGCAAAAAGCTGACAAGCTCCGCGCCGAACTGAGCAGTAACTATATGGACAGGCACAAAGAGCTTAAAGAGAAAATTAGGCGCTACGAAGCCCAGCTCGATAGTCTTGAACAAGCGGCAAAGATGGTTGCAACGGCTCCTACACCTCAAAGCCCAAAAACACGCAAGCGGTAAGTTGTTCCTTTCAGCAAGGCACTGTGGCAGACAAGGAAAATGAACGCTAATTAGACTTCGTTTGCCACCCTGAAAAAGGAGGTAAGTATGAACATTCTGGTTACTGGCGCAACGGGCTTTATCGGTGCTGCTGTAGCTCGCAAACTTGTTCAGCGTGGCGAGCAAGTTACGCTTCTGGTGCGTAACCCTCACAAGTTATACGCTGTAGAAGATATTCTCAGCTCAGTCGAGATTCGCTATGGCGACGTTACTGATTTGCCGTCGCTTATCACTGCCACGAAAGGCATCACGCATATCTACCACTGTGCGGGCAAAGCCTACATTGGCCCCAAACGAGAAGCTGAGTTATACGCTATCAATGTGCAAGGCACAAAGAACCTTCTGCAAGCAGCAGCTTACAACGATGTTCAGCGCATTGTCTATACCAGCTCCGTTTCTGCAATTGGCATCACAGGCACGAAACAGCCTGCTGACGAATCACAGCGATGGAACTTAGATACGCTTAACGTGCCTTACTACACAAGCAAACATCTGGCAGAGGAAGCTGTGCGAGAAGCTGCACAAAAAGGGCAGGACTGCGTGATTGTCAATCCAAGCTATGTGTTCGGTGCTGGCGATATCAATTTCCATGCTGGACAGTTAATTCGTGATTTATACTACCACAAAGTTCCTGTCTACCCGACTGGTGGTGTCTGCGTCGCAGATGTTGAAGATGTGGCGGAAGGACATCTTGCAGCAATGGAAAAAGGTCAGCGTGGCGAGCGCTACATTTTAGGCGGCGAAAATCTGACCTACAAACAAATCTTCGACATTATTTGCCGCGTGGTGGGCGCACCGAAAGTTCTTGTGCCACTCTCGGAGAGTATTGTGAAGATTTTTGTTGCGCTCACTGAAAAAGCGCGTCGCCTCAGACGCATCACCGCTTTAGCCAACCGAGAAATTCTCATATCTGCTACTAAGTTTTTCTATTTCACTTCTCAGAAGGCTATCAGTGAGCTTGGCTTTAGTAACGCTCGCAGCGTCGGTGATGCATTTGTGGAAACGATTGCACGCGCTTTTTCGTGGTATCGTGCTCACCGGTTAATTTAGGCTGGCAACGCCGCATCAGTGGTATTGAGGCTCTTCCCGATTGTGCATCGTTTCTCGATACTTTGCTCTGATGGGTTTTTCAGCTTGCGCTGGCTTGGTTAGTTAGGCTCACTTTTGAGGCACAGGTTTCATCTGCAGGTCTGAGATTTTGCTCAAGTGCAGGTAGGGTAATAAAGAATGTCGCACCCATATTTTTTCCTGCCGATTCTACCCATACCTTACCACCATGTCGTTCTACAATTTCCTTCACGATGAAAAGCCCTAACCCTGATGAACTTTCGTTGCCTGTTGGTTGAGCGCTAAGGCGCTGAAACTTGCCAAACGCATTCTTGACATCTGCTTCAGTTAGCCCCTGTCCCTCATCTCTGACAGCAAGCACTGCTTGTATGCGATGGTTCTCACGCCGTTCTTCTATCGTTACCCAGATGGTGGTATTGACAGGTGAATACTTAATAGCGTTGGAAATCAGGTTATCAATTACACACACTATTTTCTCAGCACGCATAGCCGCCACAATCTTTTGCCTGTAACCCCTCTCTCTTTGCGCCTCGGCAAAAGTTGTTTTAAGAGTGCTCGGGAAATTTTAACTTCCTCATTGTTGTTGCTCAGACTTACTAAGCAATTTGCGAGCCTCTGGCGGCTCTACACATAGATGACCTAACAATGAGATACGCTAGGCTTTCACGATTGGGATACTTCTTGCTGCTGGCAATGACTTTTTCTGCCTGCGCAACGGTTCAGAACACGGCATTGCAGATTCCAGAGCGCAAAGTTCAGCCCGCTGAGCCGACAAAACCCAATTTGGCGAAAGCCATGCGATATTTTGTGAGCGGTGCGCTTTACGAAGCTAAGGAACAATTCTCACAAGCGATTTTGGAGTATCAAGACGCTCTACGCTATGCGCCTAACGAAGCTGCTATTTACTTTTCCCTTGCAAAGTGTTATCAGCGACTTGGCAAATTAGACCAAGCGATTCAAGCTGCACAGAAGGCCACCTCACTGGATAGCACTAACAAGTGGTATGACCATCTGCTTGCACAAATTTACTTTGAAGCTCAGCAATACGATGCCTCCGCTGCCACCTTAGAGCGCTTTTTGAGCAAAGCTCCGCACGATGTCAATGCCCTCTACATGCTGGCTGCTGCTCATACTGCCAGTGAGAAGTATGACAAAGCAATTGAAGTCTATGACCGCATTCTGAAAGTTTCCGGCACTGACCTCGAAGCCCTTTACAAAAAATTGCTCTTGCAGCTTCAGCTCAAGCGCGATGACGAAGCCACGCTCACGCTTCTGCAAATGATTGTGATTGACCCCACCAATGATGATCTCTACTATATGCTGGCAGAGATTTACCTCAAATCGGCGCGCTATGAGGAAGCCCTTGCCACTTACGACGAGATTGCTGAGCGCACCCCGCACGAACCGCGTCTTTTTGCTGGCTACTCTGAAGTCTATATCCGTCAGCGCGACTGGAAACGCTTTGAAGCTATTGTTGAGAAAATGTTTGAGCATAGCTCCCGCACCAAAGAGGAGCGTATGACACTCGCCGAAGCCTACCTTAGCCGCGCTGCAAAAGATACGCTCTTTCTCAAACCTGCTGAGATTGTGCTAACCAAAGTGCAAAAGCTCTATCCCAAAGAGTGGAAACCGTATTGGTTTTTGGGTATTGTGCACATCGAGCAGCACAATCTTGCTCAGGCAATTGAGAATTTCAAGCAGCTCACCGTGCTGCGCCCTGATATGATTGCAGGCTGGGAGAATCTGGGCATTGCCTACCTGCAAAAAAATGAGATTGAACAAGCTATACTCACCTTCAAGCTCGCTTTGAAGCGACAACCGCAACCGACTTTCCGCTCGCAAATGCTTTTAGGCATTGCTCTCAGTCAAGCGAACCGTGACCGTGAAGCCGTGGATGTGCTTGAGGCAGCTTTGCAATCTACTGACCAAGGCACTTCTGCAGAACGGGTGCAAGCCTACAGCACACTCGGTATTGCATATGACCGACTTGGCAGACCTGAAGACAGCCAGCGCAGCTATGAGGCTGCCTTGAAGCTCGATCCCGAAAATGCACTTGTGCTTAATAACCTTGCCTACTCTTTGGCAGAGCGTAATCAGCAGTTAGAGCGCTGCCTTGAGATGGCAAAACTTGCGGTTCAAAAAGAGCCGAATAACGGCGCTTATCTGGATACAATTGGCTGGGTCTATTTCAAGCTTGGAAACTATGAAGAGGCTCGTATCTGGATTGAGAAAGCGCTGAGTGCTGGTCGCGAAAGCCCCGCTGTTTTGGAACACTTGGGCGATGTCTATCACAAACTTGGCAAACCTGACAAAGCCAGAGAATTCTGGCAACGTGCCTTGCAAATGAACAGCAGCAGTGTCTCCCTGCGTGAGAAAGTCAGCGGCGCACGTATGCCATAGTGCCGCTGTTCATTTCGCCTGAACACCCAGAATGCTTCTGTGTGTATTTTTGTCCTTTGCTAACTAATACCAACAAAGACGATGCGCATCATCGGTATTGACCCGGGCTCGCTTACTACTGGCTACGGCATTATTGATGCTGCATCACAGGCAGTTGCTGCTGTTGATTTCGGTGTTGTATGCACTCATGCCAAAGAGGAGATGGCACTTCGCCTCAAACATATCTACGACAGGCTGTCGCAGCTATTGCAGCAATACCGACCCACTCGCCTTGCACTGGAAACTGCCTTCTATGGCAAGAATGCACAATCTGCGTTGAAATTAGGTCAAGTGCGCGGTGTCGTGCTTTTGCTTGCGGTCAGCTACGGCTTAGAGATTACCGAATACTCACCCCGCGAAGTAAAACAAGCCCTCACTGGCAATGGCAACGCTGCAAAGGAACAGGTTGCCTTTATGGTGCGAAAGTTTCTCTGCCTTTCTGACACAGGTCCGTTCTTAGATGCCAGCGATGCCTTAGGCATTGCACTCTGCGATGCGCTCCGACATAACTCACCCCAAGCTGTTACCAAACGCACGCTTCAGCGTAAAAGCCAGAGTTGGAAACGTTTTCTTGAAGCTCATCCGCATCTCATTATTCAGTCTTAGCAATGAACAAGATTTACACTTTCTGGTCAAAGTTACGCTGGTATCACGGTGTGTTGTTCTTCTTTGTGATGAACTTGCTTTCGGGTGGCTGGATTGCCACGCGTTCTTATTTGGACGCTGTTGGTCGCCCACCGTTTATGCCACCTGACTGGGCTTTTGCGCCTATCTGGGTCGTGCTTCAAGCACTGATGGTGTGGGCTGGGTTTTTGCTCGTGCAAAAAATGCGCACAGAGCCGCAATACACTGTGCTCTTTTGGAGCTATACCTCACTATGGGGATTTTTTTCGATGTTTAGTTGGCTTTACTTCGGTCTTCATAGCCCAATTTTGGGCTTCCTGACTACGCTCGGAATGTTTGCCACCAATGCGCTTAACCTTTACTTTGGATTTCAAGCACGCGACAAACGCTATGCACTTTTGCTTCTGCCGCTTATGATTTGGCTTACGCTTGCGCTTTCGGTCGCTGGCTGGCAATTCCTCTACACACCCGATGAACTCTTTTGCACGCAGCCTTTTGCGGTGCGCTAAGTGCAGAGAGAGGGGGTAGAGACCCAAATTTGCAACCTAAAAACACGGTCTATGCCGACACCAACGCTCAACATTTTAGTTACAGGTGGCGCTGGGTTTATTGGCTCAAATTTTATTCGTTACATGCTGGCAAAGCGCCCCACTTATAACCTCATTAACTACGACAAACTCACTTACGCTGGCAACTTGGAAAACCTGCGCAATGTCGAGAATAAACCGCGCTACAAGTTTGTCAAGGGCGATATTTGCGATGCAGACAAACTGCGGGAGACTTTCGAGCAGCACCAAATCAATGTGGTTATCAACTTTGCGGCAGAATCGCACGTGGATCGCAGCATTATGGGTGCTCGCGTCTTTGTTGAAACCAATGTATTAGGCACGCAGACGCTTCTGGAGGTCTCCAAAGAGTTCGGTGTTCAGCGATTCATTCAAATCTCGACAGATGAAGTCTATGGCACACTGGGTGAGACTGGCTACTTTACAGAAGAGACCCCTCTGCGTCCGAACTCACCCTACTCTGCCAGCAAAGCAGGCGCTGACCTAATGGTGCGTGCATATGTGGAAACCTTCAAGCTACCATGCATCATTACGCGCTGCTCCAACAACTACGGTCCGTATCAATTCCCTGAAAAACTTATCCCGCTTACAATTGCAAACGCCCTTTACGACAAGCCTATTCCCATCTATGGCGACGGAATGAATGTGCGCGACTGGCTCTATGTGGAAGACCACTGCAGCGCCATTGACCTTGTCCTTCACAAAGGCAAAGTGGGTGAAGTCTATAACATCGGCGGTAACAACGAAATGCCCAATCTCGAGATTGTTAAGCGCATTTTGGCATATCTGCAAAAACCAGAAAGCCTCATTACTTTCGTAACTGACCGTCCTGGACACGACCGTCGCTACGCAATTGATGCCTCCAAAATCCAGCGAGAACTTGGCTGGAAACCTGCTGAAACCTTCGACTCTGCTTTGCCCAAAACCATCCAATGGTATCTTAACAACCGAGCATGGTGGGAACGTATCATCAGCGGCGAGTATCAAAAGTATTATGAACGCCAGTATGCCAATCGTTAGTAGGGGTAAATGTGCTCGGCAAGGTAGCCGCAATTTTCGCTCTACCTTCTGCTGTTAGCTTAGGACTTCCTTGCGCACCTGAAGCTCCTTGTAGCCTTCTGTGTCAGTGCCGGGCTTTGTCCAATTGAAGGATTTTTCAAGAATCTCAAGCAACTGTTGGGCAATGCGCAGTCTTGGCACCAGCACATAATCTGCCCCCGCTTCATAGAGCTGCACAGCGTAGCCAATATCTTCGGAAATCACAATTGTCTTTGCTTTCGGCGCGTGCTGCTGCATGGCTTTCAAGAGATTCAAATTGGTTGTGCCTTTGAGCAAGGAATCTGGAATCGTGGAGATGACCACTTCAGCTTGCGAGATGCCTAAGTGGTGCAAAGTCTCCAGATGCGAAATATCGCCATACTGCGCATCATAGCCCTTTTCACGCAGCGCCTGAATTACGGCTGGGTTGAAGTCGATAATGCGTATTTGTGATTTCAAGATGTGCTGCCGCATTTCCAGCTCATAGATAAGCGAGCTTGCAAACTTGAAAAAGCCCAGGATGAAGATTGTTTTTTTGACCTGTTCATTACGCTCCTCTTCGCCGATGCGTTCCTTAAACCCAATTCGGCTCAGTGCTCGATTTATCCACAAAAAGATGTCATGACTTGCTGCAATAAGGTAGGTGGAAAGCACGGCTGTGATGACCAGCGTGAAGACGATGTAAGAAATGGTTTCCGCTTCAATGTGTTTGTAGCTCAGCCCGATTGCACTTGCAACTAATGCAAATTCCGAGATTTGCGAAAGGTTGATGGCACTTACAATGCCCACTCGCCGCCCTAATCTTAGCCCAGCGAGAATCGGCCAAACCGTTATGGCTCGCGTCAGTAGCACTAGCACTGACAAACCGAGCGCAACTCCTACGACCGATGCAGTCGGCATCGGAATTTGCATGCCTAACGCTACCAAGAACAGCATAATGAAGAAATCACGAATGTTGATGACCTTAGCCGCCACATCTAAGTTGTAGGGGAAGGTTGAAAGGCTTACGCCTGCAATGAGTGCTCCCATTTCTTTGGAAAGCCCTGCCAGTGTAGCTAGTGAGGCAACCAAAAAACACCATGCCAGCGACACCACCAGCATTAACTCTGGGAGCTTAGCAATCGTGTTGAAAAGGTATGGCAGCACATATTTGCTTAGTAGCAAGCAAAACACGATAAGTCCTGCACCTCGTGCAAAGGAGCCGACCAGCGGCCATAGCTCCGGACTTGTTAGGTTAGGCTGAATAGCCAGGAAGATAATAGCCCAAATGTCTTGAAACACTAATACGCCTAACGTGATGCGTCCGACTAGCGTGTCCAGTTCGTGTTTTTCGTAAAGTGCTTTCACCACAATCATGGTGGAGCTAATGGCAAGCGAAAATGCAAGGTAGAGCTGTTCATACCGCCCATTTTTGTTTTCAAAACCCCACAGCCAGAGCACGCCCCAAGCTAATGCAAAGCACAGCGGCGCTTGCAATAGTCCCGTAATCGTTACAGCTTTTCCAGCTTGGAAAAGTTTTTTGAGGTCAATTTCTAAGCCGATAATAAAAAGGAGCAGAATTAAGCCGATTTCAGAGATAGATTGAATTTCAGATTCACTCTTAACCCACCCAAAACCAATTTTCGGACCAATTACAACGCCTGCCAAAATGTAGGCAATCAGCAGTGGCAAGCGCGCCATACGCGCCAGAAGTCCTAGCACTGTTGCCGCCATCACACTGATAGCAATAGCTGGCAAAAGTTCGTTATGATGCATCTTGAGTGTTTGCTCGTTTTCTGAGTTCGTTGCAACACAGCAGAACTGCAAAAGTAGGTTAAGCTCGCTAATTGTTGTCGTCTTCTCTCAGTTAAGGAATCGCACACTTTGCAGATTGGTATCAAGATGTGCCTTATGCGCTAAGGTCAATTTGGGCACACCAGTCTCTTCGCCTCAGTTTCCCCTGCTATGCTGCGTTGTACCCTTACCTTTACCCTCTCTGAAGAGAAGGGGACATCTCTTGCGGCACATCCACAGCTTGGTTATTCCTCGCTCTTGAAGTAGCGCACACGATATTCGGCAAAGTGTGAGGGGGCACCAGCTTGTATGAAGGCTGGCAGCGATGGCGGATAGACAGGATATCGATGCAGCGATTCAATCGGCAGCCACGCTGTTTCCAAGATTAATTGCTGTTCCTCTGGCAGTTCAGGGTCTCGACCTGTGCGCAGTGTGCCGCCTGTAATCTCTGCTAAAAAACAGAGTGAGAGCACATGGCGCGCTGGCAAAATCAGCTCCTTGACAAAGAGCATTCTGCCTACTTTGCAGAGTAAGCCAGTTTCCTCTTGCACTTCTCGCTTAACGGCTTGCTCCAATGTCTCGCCTACCTCTACAGCGCCACCGGGCAAAATCCATGTCTCATCAGGCAAGTCTAAATCGGGCAAAAATCGACGATGCTTCACAAAGAGCACCGCATGTTCTTGAATGCAAAGCGCCGCCACGCGCAGGCGAATGTATTGGTTACCTCCCGTCATTGCTCACGCAGAATGGTGGCGAAACAGCCCCTCTTTGGTCGCAAGAAAGTAGTAAGTTTCCAGCGGCTTTTGCAGCGCTTCCACAGGGAGAAACTCTTTTTTTGACTCTACCCACTCCAACGCTTGCACATCACCACTGACTAAGAGCGCTTGTAGCACTTCGTGCAAACGCGTTGCTTCCAAGTGTGTCTCTTCGGCTAATTCCTCAAAAGAGAGCACAAAATGCAATGCATCTAAAACGCGTTCCTCTTCCCTTGATAGCGGGGCGAAGGTTCGAGCTTTTTGATTCACAGGCTTATGTGATTTTCATTATTTTTGGCGACCGCAAAGTATGCCGATCCAGAACCTAAGTTTTGCAAATTTAGAGAGAAATGTTCAAACGCCTCTTTTTGCTCTCCATGCTGCTCTTTGCGCCACTGCTGCTTTGGGCACAGACCGAGCAGCCAACCGTTTGCTTTTACTTCAAGCGTCAAAATCCTTTAGACCTCGATGAAGGCTACACGCTCTTCATTTTGAATCATCGTCAGCGTTCTGATGAACTGCGACTGCGCCTTCCGTCTAAAACGAAATCCCTTATACTGGAGCTTGCAAGTGATCGCTCGATTCCAAGCTTGCCGCTCAGTAATGCTGAAATTGTCCAAGTCTTAGAAAACCGTCTTGCGTCGTTCTTTACGGAATTTGACAAGCGCAAACTTGCTTCGCCCGCTCAGTATAGAGACTTGATTGATGCGCTCCTTAGTGGTGAGCGCATTGTTCAGCAAGTTAGCGTTAGTGCCTTTGGTATCAAAGACCGTGTCATCGTCTTCAATGCCGATGCGGCTGAAGCGAACCCAGTTTTACTGAAAGACCCCAGCACTGCTGAAGCTCTTGCACTTTACAACTTTGCGGTGGGTGAATGGGCTTTTCGCCCTTCGCTTATTGACTACAAAGACCGCATTTTGAAAAGTGCGCTTGTTCTGCGTCTTATTCGTCGCAGTGTGCTGGAGCAGATTTTTGATGTGCGCCAGCCGCAAGCCCAGCACACTGAACTGCCGATTGAGCAACTGAAACAAATCCAGAAAGCAGATGAGCGAGCCACTTGGGCAGTGATTCTTGCGTTCCTGTCTGCAGTTGTGTCGCTCTATGCTGCAGTTGTTTCCACTGGCTTTTTGCGCCGAAAGCGCGACCAGATTTCTAAACTGGACGCCAAAGTGCGCCATCTCGAGTCCAAGCTCAATAAACCTTTCTATCAAGAAGTGTTGCAACAAAGCGACCCCAGTGCAGCGAGTGCACAAACAATTGAAATTCTCGCAGCTCGCCTTGCGGCGCTAGAACGGCACTTCAATCTCGCGCCGTCTGCCATAGAGATAAAAAGCGAACTCGGTCAGCGTCTTCAAGCGCTTATTCTTTCTTTCATTTCTCGCTGGCAAACTGCGCCCCCCATTCAAGAGAATGAACTTCTTCAAAAACTGCTCTTTTACCTCAATGAACTCCGCTCTGATTTAGTGCTTCTCGACACAGGCTTGCAGTCAAAGTCTTTTATTCAGAAGTGCGTTATTCCGCACATTGATAAAATCGATGCCCTCTTCCAAGCTGAGCCTGATGCGCCACTTAACACCCCTCACGGCGTGCAAGAATATCTCAAAGCGTTGATGGAAGCGCTGAATGTAACGGAGATAGAAGTTCGTCCTAAGCAGTCACTTTTCGACGTAGAAAAACACGAGAAGGTTGGCGCAGTGCTCAAAACGAATTATGAGCCGGGCACTGTTATCAAGGTGCTTCGACGCGGCTTAGTGTATGATGGCTCTATTCGCAAAGCCCAAGTCATTAAAGCTGAGTAATCTCGTCCAACACCTGAAACCAACTTAACTGTATGACAGTTATTCTTATTTCACTGCTTACTGCTACGCTCTCTGTGCCATCGATTTATGACTTTACGCTTAGAACAATTGACGGCGTGGAAAAATCACTCGCTGATTACAGGGGCAAGGTGCTTCTTATCGTCAATGTGGCTTCTGAATGTGGCTACACGCCACAATATGCTGACCTTGAAAAACTCTACCGAACTTACCGTGAAAAAGGTTTGGCGGTGTTAGCTTTCCCTTCCAACGATTATGGCGGGCAAGAACCGGGTAGCAATGCAGACATCAAAAAGTTCTGCACCACGCGCTATGGCGTCAGCTTTGACCTGTTTGAGAAAATTTCTACGCGCGGCGAAAAGAAGCACCCCCTCTACGCCTACCTTACCAGCCATGCTACGCCTTCGGGCGAAGTGGGCTGGAACTTTGAGAAGTTTCTTATCTCTCGTGATGGCAAAATTGTTGCACGCTTCAAAAGCAGTGTTAATCCAATGAGTCAGGAGGTTATCAAAGCCGTAGAGGCTGAGCTAGCAAAGAAGTAGGCAGAAAAGTTAAAAAGATGCCTTGAAGTTAGAACTTGCTGCTTTCTTTCACTGGCAGGGAGCACAAAAGGCTCACTCCAAATTTCGCACTTTCATTGAGACCACTTCTTCAGTCAGAATATCGACCTTAAAGACCTTGTAGCGCCGCACCATATTGGAGAGCGCGTAGGAAGAATCATTGGTTGGCATATCGTAGCCAATTGTTACAAACCAGAATTGTCCATCTTCTGATTTTTCAATTTCCTCGACGCAGATGTTCTGATACGGCGTGCTTTGCATTACATCACGAAAGTGCGAAAGCGCCTTTTGCGCCGCTTCTTTGAAACCAACCACGTTTCTCGACATAATTTGTTTCTGCAAGCTTTTGCAAAGATACACCCTTTCTGAACGTCTTTGCGCAGTGCGGCGTTGTTTTCAGGAAATGCTATACATCCATGGTCGAGCTTCAAGACGTTGAAAAACTCTACAATGAGCACCTCTCCCCTGTGCAAGCCTTGTCCGGCATTTCTCTCACGATTGCCCGTAATGAACTGGTTGCCTTGATGGGTAGCTCAGGTAGCGGCAAAACCACTTTGCTCAATATCCTTTCCGCAATTGATAAGCCTACACGCGGCAAAGTCTTGATTGATGGCACAGACATTACTACAATGACGGAGCGGCAGCTTACGCTGTTTCGGCGCAAGAAAATTGGCATTATTTTTCAGTTCTTTAATCTGATGCCTACGCTGACTGTGCTCGAAAATGTGCTCTTGCCGAGCAATCTGGCACGCTTACCAGAGCCAGAGATGCGACAGCGCGCAGTGATGCTGCTCGAGCGTGTAGGTTTGAGACATCGCTTATCGCATAAGCCCTTCGAGCTGTCGGGTGGTGAAATGCAGCGCACGGCGATTGCTCGGGCTTTGATAAATAATCCAGACCTCATTATTGCTGACGAACCCACCGGCAATTTGGACTCTAAGAATGCCGCGCAAATTTTGGAATTGGTGCAAGAACTGGCGCGAGAAGAAAAAAAGACTTTCATTATCGCTACTCATTCACACGACGTGGCACAAATTGCCGACCGTATCATCACGCTGCGTGATGGGAAGGTTGTCGAGGATGAACTGGCTGTTAAACCTTGACTCGCCTTACAATAGGTATGAATTACCAAATTGTCGAAGACATTCTGCTCAACTTCATTCGCACAGAAGTGCGCAAGTTCGGTTTCGAAAAAGTGGTTGTCGGCCTTTCGGGTGGTGTGGACTCAGCGGTCTCATGCACGCTTGCCACACGCGCTCTTGGCAAGGAGAACGTTCTTGCTGTGATGATGCCCTACAAGACCAGCAGCCCTGATAGCCTCAGCGATGCTGAACTGCTGGTCTCGCAGCTTGGCATTGCCTCTGAGCGATGTGATATTACACCAATGGTAGATGCTTTCTTAGCCTCTCGCCCTGATGCCGATAAGGTGCGATGCGGCAATGTGATGGCACGAATGCGTATGATTGTGCTCTACGACATCTCTATGCGTGACCGGCGGCTCGTTATCGGCACCAGCAATAAGACAGAGCTGCTCTTGGGCTATGGGACACTTTTCGGCGATATGGCCTCAGCAATTAACCCAATTGGTGACCTCTACAAAACCCAAGTCTGGGAACTGGCTAAACACTTGGGCGTTCCGCAGCGCATCATTGAAAAAAAGCCCAGTGCCGATCTCTGGGAAGGTCAAACAGATGAAGATGAGCTGGGCTTCACTTATCAAGATGTCGACAGGGTGCTCTACCAGATGATAGACTTGCGGCTCAGCGATGACGAAATTCTGAAGAATGGAACTTCTTTGGCGTTTTTGAGTAAAACGAGGCGGCTTGTGGTGCGTAGCCAATTCAAGCGCCTTACGCCGGTGATCGCTAAGCTTTCGCCGCGTACAATTGGCGCTGACTTTCGCTACGCACGTGATTGGCAAGCCATAAAATAGCCTAAAACTCAAAACGACGATGCAGACGATTCTACTTTTAACCATTCCGCAACCAACGCAACACGATGCTGACTTAATGTCTCTGACCTTGAACACGCGCATTACGACCCTACGCGCCGTCGTTGAAGTCAGCGGCGAGCTTTGGGGCGGCGAGCAATCCCAACCGCTATATAACACCGTCACGAAACTGCTCGAGGACGGGCACAAGGAAATCGTTCTCAACATCAAAAACGTCTTCTTTGCCAATAGCTCCGGCGTAGGGTTACTTATTCGCTTGCACGTCAAAGCTGAAAAGCACGGTGCAAAGCTCATCATTGCCAACCCCAATCCTAACCTTAAAAAGGTCTTTGAGACGATGAACCTGCATCAAGTGATGCACATTCAAGCCGTAGATGATTTAACCTGACACCGCTAAGCCCTCTCTCAACTGAGAGAGGGTTATACTGGTTTGCAGCTCCCCTTAACTTCTGCCCATAGAGCGGTCTTGAATTTGTCTTCGTGCTCGTTTTAACTTCACTCTGCTGAATGCTGTAGAGGCAGTGTTGGTCAAGGTATCTATGCAACACTAGCAGCGCCTGTTCGCTTCGTTCAAGACCGCAAGTTTAAGACCGTATCACGGCATTGCTACAAGGGTTTGCATTTAGCGGCACGGGGTCGCTTCTGGCTCTATCGTCTTTTGGTGCATTTGTCCTTGCAGCGTTGTTTGGAACAAAGCTTTTTGCACAGCCTTCGGCTTCCCTCTCTTCTGCATTGAAACCGCCGCCGCTGTGCGGCGACAGCCTTTCTACCCGCCCCTTTCTCGAGCGCTACACCACAAACAGGGGCGAAAAAGTCTTTGTCCTTTACACCCTGCCAGTGGATTCACTCAAACTGCCTGACGAGTTCATTTTTCGTGGCTCTGAAAAAATCTTCTTTGACGGTCTTCCAGTGGATTCCACGCGCTACCGCATAGACGATGTGCGTGGCATTCTTTACCTGCGCTACCTCTTTCGCGATAGCCTTCTGCATCGCTTGGAAGTTCGCTACCGCGCTCTGCCTTTCAGCTTGAAGCGCGAGTATTTGCGTCGAGAAATTCTTTTTCAGACCGCTCGCGATTCACTTCTGCCAGATATGCTGGCGGCTCGCAAGCCTAAAGCCCCCCTGCTGCAGATAGATGACATTTTCGCTGGCACAAGCCTTCGCCGCTCAGGCAGCTTGGTGCGCGGCATTACAGTGGGTTCAAATCAAGACTTGAATGTCACTTCTGGTCTGCGGCTGCAGTTAGAAGGCACTCTTGCGCCCGGCGTTGAGATTGCCGCGGCGCTGACTGACGAAAATACCCCTATCCAGCCTGAAGGCAATACGCAAACTTTGCAAGAATTTGACCGAGTGTTTGTAGAAGTAAAAGCAGAGAAAGCCAGAGCCACAATTGGCGATTTTAATCTCTCACTTGGCGGCACAGAGTTTGCAAACCTTGAGCGTCGCTTACAGGGTGGCAAAGTTGAAGGCACATTCAATTTTTCAGAGACCAGCTCCATCTCAACGCTCCTCAGCTTTGCAAATGCACGTGGACGCTTTCACACTAATCAGTTTAACGGTCGTGATGGCGTGCAAGGCCCATACCGCTTGACTGGTCCAAATGGCGAGCCTTTTATCATTGTGCTGGCTGGCACAGAGCGCGTGTATGTGAACGGCGAGCTAATGGTGCGCGGACAAAACAATGACTATGTGATTGAATATGCAACCGGCGAAATATACTTTCAGCCACGTCGGCTCATTACGCAACAGTCGCGCATTACCGTCGACTTCCAATTCACGGAACGGCTTTATCCACGCAATTTCCTAACAAGCAAAACTGTTGCTTCACTCTTTGATGACCGCTTGCGTTTTCAAGCCTCGTTCATCTCTGAATCTGACGATGAAAACTCACCAATTGACTTTTTGCTGACAGAGCGTGGGCGAGAGAGTCTGCGGCAAGCAGGCGCAGACCGACTTCGTGCTACCGACACAACCGCATTCGTTGGCGTGGACTCCTTAGGTCGACCGCGTGGCGCATACGTCAAAATTGACACTGTCATTCAAGGTGAGCGGCGGAGCATTTTTCGCTTTGTCGGCGAAGGCGCACCTTATGCATTCTGGAACCCGCCCTTCAGCATCGTGCCTGAAGGACAAGGTTCGTATCGACGTCTCAACTTTGGTATCTATGAGTATGTTGGCGAAGGTTTGGGCAACTATGTTCCCTTTGCGCTTTTACCCCTTCCTACAGCGCAAAATGTTTTAGACCTGTCGCTGCAGCTTTCTCCTGTCAAGGGTTTGTCTTTTTCGCTCGAAGGGGCGCTTTCGCAAAATGACCTCAACAAATTCTCTCCGCTCGACGATTCGCTGCGAGATGGACGCGCCTACACGCTTAGTGCCACATTCTCACCGCAATCATTTGAGCTTTTCGGAGTGAAGCTGGGTGATTTTGACCTTCGGCTCTCTCAGCGCGAGACCTCTCGGCAGTTTGCGTTCATTGACCGCACATTGCCTGTTGACTTAAATCGCGACTTCAACCTGATTGACTTTGACGGTCGTCTCCTTTTTACGGCGCAAGCCGCAGAGCGACTCCGCAGTGCCTTTCTGACCTATAAGCCAATCCGACCACTTGCTTTTTCATACCGATTGGGGCAATTGGAGCGAGAAACTCTGTTCAGTGCCTTGCGCCAAGAAGTGGGTTTGCAACTGCGTTTGGATTCGCTCCTTAGTGTAACCTACTCTATTGCTCACACAGCCAGTCAAAATGCGCTGACAGCAGAAAACGCTAACTGGGTACGGCACAGTGGGCAGCTTGGGGTAGAGCTGCGTCCTGCCAGCGGGGGATTTTGGAGCTTTTTGGCAAAGCCTTTCTTCAATTTGGAGCTTAGCGAAAAAGATACGCGTGCTGCTCTAACGGATACATTGCGTCCCGACAGCCATAAAATTCTTGATGCCGTAGTCGGCATTAGTCTTACAAACTTTCTGGGTCAGAATCTCTCTGCCAGCTTCGGTTACCGCACCGATGAGCTATTTGATTCGCAGATGCCTTTCGGCGCTTCACTCATTCCAGCCTCCGCAGCCCATACTCTCTCAGCAGAGTGGCAACTTTTGCCAAGTAGCGACTTCTTAGCCTTTCTCAACTTTACGCATCGCGTGCGTCGTTTCAGTGAACGCTTTCGTGAGCGTGGCAACAGCGATGTGGAGACCTTTCTCCTGCGATTTCAGACACGCTACACCCCATTTCGTGCAGCTTTGGAGCTTGAGTGGCTCTATGATGTCTCCACCGAACAAACCTCTCGCTTAGAACGGCGATTTTTTGCCGTGCCACTTGGACGCGGCAACTTTATCTGGCGCGATCGTAACGGGAACGGCTTGCGTGAATTTGATGAATTCATTCCTGTTACCTTTATCGGCGAAGTCGGTGATGACAATTTGCAGTATATTCTTCGCACCTTCCCCAGCGATGAACTTTTTCCGACAATTGACCTTCGCACCAGTCTGCGATTCCGCCTGCGTCCAGCACGCTTTTTCAGTCAGCGTGAGTCTCTCTTTGAACACATTCTTTCTGCGCTCTCGAGCGAATCGCTCTTTCGCGTTGAAGAACGAAGCACAGAGCGCGAACTTAGCCGCATCTACCTCTTGGACTTTTCTCGCTTCCAGAACGACTCCACCACGCTGGTTGGCGCATTTACTGTTCAACAAGACATTTTCCTCTTTGAGACTGAGCTAACCAACCTACGCTTGCGCTTTCAGCAGCGGAGCAGCCTGAATCAGTTTAGTTTGGGTGTGGAGCGGCGGCTCTTTGTAGAGCGCAGCTTGCGCGCTGTTAGCCGCATCGGTTACAGCTGGGGCATAGAGCTAAACTTTTTCTCAACACTTCACCGCTCATTTGCCAGCGCTCTGGAAGGACGAGATTTTGGCGGCATCAGTCGGCAATTTTTTATTAGCGGCATTGGTCTATCAGCTGACATATCATACCGCCCCATCCAAGATTTAGAGCTAGGCATCCGCACCTCCTACGAGTGGCGAGAAGACACTTTCCCCGCTTCACGCATCGGACAAGCCGCCCTTGCCACGCTGAACACGCAGCAACTTCGTGCGATTTATTCGCTGCGCGGCAAAGGCCGCATCAGCGCACAGCTCGAGCGCACCGAAGCCACTCTCTCAGGCATTAGTCCCTTCGAAGCCGTCTTTGAGCTGACCAACGGAAATCCATTTGGCACCACACTCCTCTGGCGAATTGATGTGGATTATCGAGTGAGCAATTTCATTACGGCTTCCGCTGGGTACGACGGTCGTGCACTTCCAACTGGTCGCATTATTCACACTGGACGTGCTGAAGTGCGCGCCGTGTTTTGAACTTACACCTAAAAATTCGGTTCTCAGACAGCATCACTGCTGTGTATTGCCAATGCGATGCCCTGCAACCTTTTCTTTTTTGCCCCTAATGAGTATGTTCAGTGTATTTGTTGAAACTTGTTGGCTTATTTCGAGAATCTATGGCGCGAACAAGAAAAACACTTCCTAAAAACCTGAGTGAACCACTGCGCGACATTGTTGCACCTGAACTTTACATCAATCGGGAACTGAGCTGGATTGAGTTCAACAAGCGCGTGCTCAACGAAGCGCGCAACCCGTCGCATCCACTCTTGGAGCGCGTTAAATTTATCGCAATCTTCAGCTCTAACCTCGATGAGTTCTTTATGATTCGCGTCTCTGGGTTAGAGGAGCAGGTTGAGGCTGGCATTACGATGCGCTCCTTTGATGGGATGACCCCCATGCAGCAGCTTCTGGAAATTCGCACTCGCGTCATTGATTTGCTGGCGGAGCATTCTCGCCTGTTCTACGACGAACTCATTCCGCAACTTGCAGACGCAGGCATTTCTTTTGTGCGCTATCAAGACCTTTCAGAGTCGCAAAAGACTGCGCTGGATAAGTATTTCGATGAACAGATTTTTCCTGTGCTTACACCTCTGGCGTTTGATCCCGGACATCCCTTCCCGTTTGTTTCCAATCTTTCGCTGTCGCTTGCGGTTCAGTTAAAGCCACACGAAAATTCTCCGCCACGTTTTGCTCGCGTGAAAGTTCCCGATGGGCTGCCGCGTCTTATTCGCCTTGACAAAATCAGCGGTTGCCGTGTGCCGAAGGGGAAAATTATGTTTGTCTGGATTGAAGATATCATTACCAACAACATCCAGAAACTTTTTCCGAATGTAACGATTATCTCCACACATCCTTTCCGCGTTACGCGTGATGCAGATATTGAAATTGAAGAAGATGAAGCAGGCGATTTGCTCGAGACGGTTTCGCAAGGTCTGCGTCAGCGTCGCTATGGCAGTGTGGTCAAGATGGATGTTAACCCCGGCATTCCTGATTACATTCGGCAAGTGCTCATTGAAAACCTTGAAATTGAGGACCGCAAGGTCTATGAAATTCCAGGCGCCTTAGGGCTAAGTAGCCTAATGGAAGTGATGTCGATTGACCGCCCTGATTTGAAAGATGCGCCGTTTGTGCCACGCAATCCCTTTGCACTTGCCGATGACGAAGATATTTTCGCTCTGTTGCGGCGGCGCGATATGCTTTTGCATCACCCCTACGATTCGTTCCAACCTGTGATTGATTTTGTCCAGTGTGCCGCCACCGACCCTCATGTGCTGGCAATTAAGCAAACGCTCTATCGCGTAGGTAGCAAATCACCGATTGTGCAAGCCCTCATTGAAGCTGCTGAACGCGGTAAGCAAGTTGCCGTTCTGGTCGAGCTGAAAGCCCGTTTTGATGAAGAAAACAACATTGTTTGGGCACGTGCGCTGGAAAAAGCAGGCGCCCATGTCGTCTATGGCTTGCTTGGCTTAAAGACGCATGCCAAAATGCTACTGGTTGTGCGTCGTGAAGAGGATGGGCTGCGGCGATATGTGCATCTCAGCACCGGCAACTACAACGCCACCACTGCACGCATTTACACTGACTACAGCCTCTTTACCTCCAATCCTGATATCGCTGCAGATGTATCTGAGCTATTTAACTACCTAACGGGCTATTCACGTCAGGATCAGTATCGGAAACTCATTGTCGCACCGCTCAACATCCGCAAGTGGATTTTGGAGATGATTGAGCGTGAAATTGCCCATCAGCGCCAGCACGGCAATGGGCATATTATCTTGAAGCTCAATGCACTGGTTGACCCACAGGTTATTGCGGCACTCTATCGTGCTTCACAAGCAGGGGTCTGGATTGACCTTATTATACGCGGCATTTGTTCACTTCGCCCCATGCAAAAAGGCATCAGCGACAACATCCGCGTCGTGAGCATTGTCGGACGATTTCTGGAACATAGCCGCGTGTTCTATTTTTATAACAATGGCGATGAAGAAGTCTATCTCGGCAGCGCTGACATGATGCAGCGCAATCTTGACCGACGCGTCGAGACGATCTTCCCGATTTTGGATATTTCGTTCAAAAAAAGTATCAAACACTGCTTAGAAATTATGCTGCAAGACAATGTCCAGTCGTGGATGCTTTATCCTGATGGCACCTATATGAAGACCATACGAGAAGGCGAGCCGCTAAATAGCCAAATTGTATTCTTGCAACATCCACACATTACCTACTAAAATGAACATTGCAGTCGGTAGCGACCATGCGGGGTTTGAAAAGAAACAACGCATACTGGCGTGGTTAGGCGAAAAGCAATACACATACTTCGACTTCGGCACTTACTCAGCCGATTCTGTAGATTATCCCGACTATGCACGTGCTGTGGCTAACGCAGTCGCTCAAGGGAAATTTGAACAAGGGATTTTGCTTTGTGGGAGCGGTGTGGGTGTTTCTATAGTCGCTAACAAGGTGAAGGGTATTCGCGCCGCATTAGTGTTTAACCCTGAAATTGCACGTCTGGCCCGCGCACACAACGATGCAAACATTATGTGCCTACCTGCGCGCTTTATGAGCGATGCAGACATGCTCCAATGCCTTGAAAATTGGTTTGCAGCATCGTTTGAAGGCGGTCGGCATGCCCAGCGCGTTTCCAAAATTGAGCTTGATGCCACTTGTCTTGCGCCCTATCACAACCAAGCCTCATAATCCGAAACGGTTAGGGCGCAAAAATCGTCTAACTAACTAAAACTCTACATAGTGTTCTTTGGAAGTATCGAACAACCAAACTCAATGCAACTATGAGCCAACTTCAGTATCGCACCGATATTCGGACTTTGAAATCAACGGATACTCTTTCAGATGCGCTGCAGATTGTCCGTTCCAGTCAGCTCGGTGCCTTGCCTGTGCTTCGGCATCGCAAGCTCATTGGGATGCTGCATGCTGATGATGCCGCACTCATCAAAGCCGCAGAAGAAACTCCCTCTCAAACCCTTGGCTCAGTCAAGTTTGCAGACCCTCCATCGCTTCGGCACGATGCACACTGCTTAGACGCAATTAAGCAATTTCGCCGCACTTCGCTTTCGCTGCTTCCCGTTGTAGAAGCGGACGCGACATATCTGGGTGCTATTTTGCGCCGTGATGCCGAGCAGCAACTTCTCGAGCTCTTTTCGCTTCAAACCGATGGAATTTTAATAGAACTTGAAACCCCTGCCTCCATTCGCCTCTCAGAAGTGATTCGGCTCTTAGAGCAAAATGAGACGCGGCTTTTTACGGTTGGTACTCGCCCTGTACCTGACAGCACCGACCGCCAATTTCTCCTCTTTCATCTCTATACCCCTGATGCATATCGCCTGCAGCGCACACTTGAGCGCTATGGGTATCTCATTACCTATAACTCCCACGCTGGCGAAAGCATTTTGGACGATGCTGCACTTAGAGCGCAGGAATTTTTGCGCTATTTGGAGCTTTGAACGTTTCCCTTACGACGTGATACCTCGCAACTGCAAAATATGCTCTGCGAAATCACGAAATGCTCCGTAGCCGCCACGTGCTTTGCAGATATAGTGTGCAACCGCTTGAATTGCTGGCATTGCATCACTGGGTGCAGCCGTGAGACTTACTTCACCAATTGTTTGCAGAATATCCAAGTCATTCATATCGTCGCCAATGTAAGCCAGATTTTCCAGCGAAAGAGAAGTTTCACGCAGAATAACTTCTAAATGTGCACGCTTATCTTTGACGCCTAAGTAGAGAAACGGCATTCGTAGCTTTTCTGCACGCTTGCGCACACTTCCAGAATTCTCACCTGTGATGATAGCGGTTTCAATCCGTGCCAGCTTGCGCAGTCGTTCTACGCCCATTCCGTCTCTGATGGAAAAGCGCTTTAGCTCTTCCCCTCGCTCAGAGTAATAGACGCCCGTATCAGTCAGCACACCGTCGCTGTCTGTTAAGACCAGTTTGATGCGCATTGCACGCCGCCGCTGTTCTGCAAGTGAGAGTTTTTTTGGCATTGCGCGTCGCAAAGGAATTGGGCAAAGTTACGCCAAAATAACGGACAGTATGCAAGTCGCTTATTTTACCACTTTTTTCAGGGAGCCGATGCGGCTAATAGTCACGCTTTGCTGTTAGCGGGTTGAGCACGCCCTCCATTGATGCGATTTCAGCGGTAATCGCTCCCACTGGCACCTTGATGGAAATTTTGACTGGAATTTTGTTGTCGTCGTCCGTCATCCAGATGAGAATGCGCCCTTCACTCTTAAAGAGACCTGCTCCCTGCACCAGCGGCTCAACCACAACCGTGTTAAATGTGCCAATTTCTGTCTCAATCACATCGCGGTAGCGCACCTTTACCTCGAGCGGATACTCCTTGTCATCGCTGACTTGTCTTAGAAAAATGCTCTGTCCGTTCCTAAATTCTTTAAGATTTAGCGTGCGCACATAGAAATATGCCGATACGATGTCCTGTGCATATGGGCTGATGGTGAATTCCTTGTTGTAAATCAGGGAGCGTGCGCGACCGCTGCTATGGAAAAATTCAATCTCATCGTCTCTTGAAAACTTGCCCTCACGGAGTCGTTGCTTGAAGTAAAGTGGGCAAAGCGCATCTCTGTGAATGAAGGTCTCATAGCGGTCGTCGACTTTGAAGAAGTTGTCAAACACGGGAATGGTGTTAGCTGTAAACACGACATGGTGGCATGGCTCACCGCGTATGATGGTATCTTTGACGACTGCAATTTCTGTGTTGGCTGCTTTTACAATTCCATACTTCAAGTGATAGCGTAGCCGCTCCCCTGTGCGAAATGTGTTGTTCGGCACTTTGCGGTATGTGAACGTTTCAGCCGATTCTTGCGCAAAAAGCAGTGCGCACATCGCTGTTAGCAGCAGAACCGTTGAAGCAAAGTAGCAAGTCTGGTAGCGTATCATATAGTTGTTTGGTTAAACGGCACTTTGGTTATTTTATCGTGCTGATGGAGAAGACTAGTGCGAGCGAACTTGTGCTTGCCCTGATTTTTCACTGCTTCCTCTTTTTCCTCTACCCTTCTGCACCACCTCAATGCTTTCAACGCTGAGAGAGAGCAAAAGTTATGTGCGGCGCAGCACAGGTTGCTCCACCAGTTGGTAAAGCAAGGCTGCAGCAATACAAAGCCCGCTAATCAGCACACAGAACTTGGCAAACGCATCAATGTGGCGCACGTAGAACGTTTCACCCGTGCCAATCTCCAGTGCAGCAATCGTAAAAGCTTCCTTCCACCAAGGAATTTCACCATATCCGCGTCCATAGCGGTCAATGAACAGTGACACACCTGTATTGGCACAGCGCGCCATGGCTCGGCGTGTCTCAATGCAGCGCAAGCGTGCAAACGCTGCGTGCTGATACGGTCCATATGACTTGCCAAACCACCCATCGTTGGTGATAATCGTCAGAAAGTCCGCACCCTTGCGCACAAACTCTGCCACGAACCCCGGATAAATTGACTCATAGCAAATTAGCCCGCAGACCTTTAGGCTGTCTCCGCTTTTGGTTTTGAACTGCAAGAGTTTTATTTCGTTGCCTTTGCCCCAACTGCTGATGCCTGCCACCCCGATTGTAATGGTGGATAGCAGCGGCAAGTAGTCCAAATAAGGCACACGCTCCGCAAACGGCACCAGTTTCATCTTGTGGTAGATTTGTGGCATATCTGAGTCAAGCGTGATGAGCATTGAAGAATTGAATGAATCGTAGTATTTGCCTGTGTAACGGTCAAAGCGCGCTGTAGCTTGTCGTTGCGTGCTATCGCTGTAACGCACTACATCGGGGAAACCAGTCAGCAAAGGCGTCTGCCACTCTTGCACCTTCGCCCAAAGTGTTTCTCGGTGAAATTGATTGTATGGCTCTAAGATGTAAAATGGAATAGTTGTCTCTGGATAGAGAATCATATCTACGGCTTCCTTGCGCAAAGCACGGTCTGTGAGGTCGTAGTGCTTTTGCATCACAAAGGCTTCTTGATGCCGTTCCCACTTCACAAACGGGTCAATATTTGGCTGAATGATGGCCACTTTTGCTGTTTTATCTGTGGTGGGCAATGGCGCATTGAGCACCCACAGTGAATAAGCAAGTGGCGGCAGGAGCAGGAGCAGTGCAACCATGCCGCTTTCTGCCAGCCATTTCCAGCGCATCCGATGCTGCTGATAGCGTTCATACCACACCAGCATACACACATTAAACAGTATAATCCAAAACGAAATCGCCCACACTCCGAACAGATCTGCATACTGAATGAGCCAGAAGAGATAAGACTGCGAATTGCCCAGCGTCATCCAGCCGAAAGAAATTTCCATATCGAGGTAAATCCATTCCCACGCTGTCCAAATAAACGGCAAGGCGATTAGCGCAATGTGCCAGCTGGTGCGCTTCCAGATGAAGTAAAACACAACTAACGGCACAGTAAGGAAAAAGCTCTGCGCCACATACATCAATGCACCGCCAACTGCAGTAGAGAGCGCAACCCACCACACTGAGCAAAGCACAAACACAAACATTCCCAAATAGGCTGTGCGGTAAAATGCCCTAAACGAATCTGATTTTTTGAGTTGTAAGAGCAGTGGCACAAAGCCAATCCACGCCAGCGGTTCAAGATGAATAAAGGGATAGGTTGGAAAGGCAAAGCCCAGCATTGCACCCGATAGCACAGGCAACCTGACTGCTTCAGCACGCAGCGCCTGAAGCAGTGTTTTTCGCAGCGGCATAGCTGGCGCCGCCACCGCACGGGACTTTGATGAGCTTTTGGCGGAGAGTGAGGTCTTTGGCACAGGTCTAAGCGACTTTATACACTTTCCTTCTCAGAGAAAATTGGCGCAATTAAGTCATTTCAGAGCTGCAAAGCAAACCTTTGCAGAGCCTACCTGTCTCTTGCTAATTGTCGAACATTCACCCAGACTCGCATGCTGGCTCTCCCAGCTTTTTGCTAATGAGCACAATGCTATCGGCAATTCCAAAACGAAGCATATCGTGGTAGCTAGAAAGCAATAACTTTGTTTCAAAGCCTACGCTGCGTAGATGCTCGAGCAGATCTATACCAAAGTTACGATAGGCTAAAATTTCTCCGCGTAGCGGATCGCCATGATATTCAGGTGGCAGAAGATATTCTACTGCTTCACCGCTGAATCGAACTCGCTCTACAGTTGGGCGGTCAAGACACAGTGGCACGGTAAAGATATGCACGCCAGCGGGTTTCAAGACGCGCGCAATTTCCCGCACTGCTTGATGCCAGTTGCGCACATGCTCCAAGACATCTTCCGTAATCACTGCATCAAAAGCGCTGTTGGGAAAGGTTAGGCATTCTAAGTTTTGGCAAAGCACTCCCCCCTTTTGCTTACCTGCAGGCACATCGGGGAAAAATTCTGATGCAATGTAGTTTGGGTTTCCTTCTCCAATTGCCCTGTAAATTGGTTCGTTTGCCGAGGCACTGTAAAGTTTTCGCTGCATGAGCGCCCCACGATTTTCAGCCAATGAGGTAAGCGGCAGTCCAAAATGCTGCATAAGCCCTAATGCGACATGGCGCTTGCGCGATGAACTGCGGCACCACACACAGAGCAGACTTTCACGCATTTGTGATCTATCTGGTAGGTTACCTGCTAAAAACAGCGAGCGCTTGCCACACACTGTGCACTTGCCAACACGATGCAGCGAGTAACTTTTAGCAAGGCGTATAACTGTTGTCCATCTCATTTTTCCCACACGCAGTTCCAGCTACGCTGCCAAGTTAGAAGGAAGAGATACAAGCATCATTCTCGGGACACGTGATGTTTGAATGCACAATCTCGCCACGAAGTTGTTATCTTTATGTTTTCACATACTTCATAAGCTATGAAAATTTCACTTAGCTGGCTCAAAACCTTTGCGCCTTCACTGACTTTATCTGCTGATGAAATTGCTGCAAAGCTCACTTCATTAGGCATTGAAGTTGAGGGTATTGAGCAGATAGGCGGTCGCTTCCAAAATGTTGTCGTTGGCAAAGTGCTCTCATGCGAAAAGCATCCTAATGCAGATAGACTAACGGTCTGCAAAGTTGATGTTGGACAAGCCGCACCGCTGCAAATCGTTTGTGGTGCGCCGAATGTGGCAGTAGGACAATATGTGCCTGTGGCACTGGTTGGCGCAGTGCTGAATACGAAAAGCGGTGAAACACTTACCATCAAAAAGTCCAAGATTCGCGGGATTGAGTCGATGGGTATGATTTGCGCCGAAGATGAATTAGGACTGTCTGATAACCACGATGGCATTATGGTTTTGGCGGAAGGTGATGCTCCCTTTGCATTAGGCACGCCCTTCGAGCAGTATGTTGAACATGACACTGTCTTTGACATCTCGATTACGCCTAACCGCCCTGATGTGCTTTCGCATCTTGGCGTAGCGCGAGAGCTTGTAGGCGTTACTGGCGTGGCCATGCCACATTATCGCGCTCTGCCATTTATAAAGTCTAATTCGCGAGTGCGCCTTGAAGATCCGGTTGCGTGTCCCCACTATGCCGCCGTGATTATTAAAGGCGTCAAAATTACGCCCTCCCCCGACTGGCTGCAGCGTCGATTGCGCACTATCGGTCTGCGACCAATCAACAACGTGGTAGATGTTACTAACTATGTGTTGCACTCTATCGGTCAGCCACTTCATGCCTTCGACTTGGATAAGCTCACTGAGCAACGCATTCGCGTGCGCACCGACATCTCTGGTGAATTTCTCACGCTTGATGGCAAAGTGCGCCAGATTGAACCCGGAATGATTATGATCTGCGACGCCGTGCAGCCTGTTGCAATTGGCGGGATTATGGGCGGCTTACACTCAGAAATTTCTGACACTACCACCAATGTTCTCTTGGAGTCCGCATACTTTCATCCCAAGTTCATTCGCAGAGCGGCAAAAAAGTTGGGGCTTTCAACTGATGCTTCCTATCGCTTTGAGCGAGGCGTCGACTGGGGACAGGTGCGCAGTGCTGCTGCACTGGCTACATCAATGATTTTGGAGCTAGCAGGTGGGCAGGTTGTAGAGACTACTGAAGCTATGGCTGCAGAACCAGTGCGCCGGTCGGTTTCGCTTAACCCAAGTCGCGTTAATGCGTTCCTAGGCACTGCCCTTGAGCCCTCACAAATGATTTCCATTTTAGTCGGTTTAGGCTTTGAGAGACGGACTCAATCGCCTGAGCAAATTACTTTCTCCGTGCCCAGCTGGCGCGTAGATATTGCCGAAGAAGTTGACTTAATTGAGGAAATTGCCCGCATATATGGCTATGACCAGATTGCGCCCGCAGAAAAGATGAACGCAGCATATCCTGCTATGCGTCCCTCCAAAGAACACTTCAACGACCGCTTGCGTGAGATGGTTATTGGAATGGGCTTCAAGGAAGTCTTAACTAACCCACTTCTCAAACTCTCAGAGGCAGAGCTTTTTTCAGCACGCGTCATTCGCACACTCAATCCTATTTCGGAGGAAATGGAAGCGCTGCGACCGAGCCTTGTGCCTTCGCTGCTCAGGGTCATTGCGCACAATCAGAACCTCAGCAACTTCGATATGCGCATCTTTGAAATTGCACGCATCTTCGAGCTTGCCTCCCCTGAAGAACCTACAGCGGTGAAGGGCTACAGAGAACAAGAAATGCTCGGATTGGCACTCACAGGTCGGCGTGCCCCGCGCAGTTGGGCTCATCCTAATGCGATGTCGGATTTCTTTGACTTAAAGGGTGCTGTTGAAGAAATTCTCCGACGAATGCATTTACTTGAAAAATCAAAGTTTATTCCTTATACTCGTGACAGCCTGCGCTTAGAAATTGTTGCAGGTGGCAATGCGCCGACTGCGGGCATCTATGCAGGTCTGTTGCAGATTGTGCCAGCTGTTCATCTTAGCCAGTATGGCATTGAGCAGCCTGTGTATTTGGCAGAGTTGAATTTAGATGTGCTTCGTGCATTTGCTGATGAGCAGTACCAGTATGTTGCGCCTGCAAGGTTTCCTGCGGTTGTTCGTGACCTTGCTTTCTACGTGCCCTTCTCAGTGGCGTCCGCTGAAATGATTGCGGATATGCGCAAGGTCAGTAACCTTATTGAACAGGTAGAGGTATTTGATGTTTATGAACCGCCTGTGAATGGTCACAATGCAGAAAGCAAGCCACGACGCAGCGTTGCCTTCTCGCTAAAATTCGTCAGTCATACGCATACTTTCACAGAGTCTGAAATTTCTGCGTTGCTGACGAAAGTTATCGAGCAAGTTCAATCCAAGTACGGTGCGGAACTGCGCCAGTCCTAACCGTTGCGCAGGGCAAAGCAGTTGAAAACAGAGCTTTGCCAGTTCGGACAGCTCTTTGCAACTGCAGTTTCTCTGACCACATTGAGGAGTTTTGGCGACTACTTGAACAGAGATGGATAAACAAGAGAAGCATCTGACGCCCGAAGCAGCACTGGAAGAATTGGAACGGTATGTAGAACACCTTGTGTCAGAAAACTTAGCTCTGCGGCGTGAGAAGGAAGCTTTGTTGCGACAGCTGGAAGAGCAAACACACCTTGCTAATCAGCTTTTGCAGCAGCATGCTTCACTTGCGCCTGTTTCTTCGGACACTGCGCAACCGCCCACTACACCAGATGAGCCAGTCGTGGTTCTCACGGCCTCAGAGCGACTTTATTTCAAGGAACGCCTTACGCACCTTCTGGAAAGGATTACGCTTGAATTACATCGCTTAGATGCGTCAGGCACACCAAGCTCATAGCTTCATTTTCTGCAATGGAACCCATCAAAGTGCGCATATTTGGAGAAGAGTATCCGCTGCTGGTGGAAAATCGCTTTCTTACGGAATCAGCTGCTCAGCAAGTTGATGCTCAGATGCATGAATACCGCCGCAAAGGCATAGATTTAGGTACCACAAAACTTGCAATTTTAACAGCTGTCAATTTTGCAGAAAAAGCCCTTGAGCTTGAACAGCGATTAAACCATCTTACCAGTAAAATTACACAACTTACCCATCAAATTTCGCAACATTATACTGGTAAAAATCTTTATTCTAAATAACCAATTTGCTGTTCTGTTCTTTACCAAGTCGCTCTGACCTAAGTGCTTATCTGAACATGGGTTTTAATCCGCACCAGTACTTAGGGCTGTGCATTTGAACACAAAGAATCGTTGCTAATACAACAGGGAGCTGTTCTCTCGGCGTTGAATGCAGGCCTCACTCAGACTCAGCTCTGAGTTGTCTCAACAATCGCTGGGTTGATTGTTGGGCGCAGTGGAAGCACGAGACGTTGAGGACGCACCCATCTTGATGGTCTGGATTCTTTGGACCGAACACAGCCCGAGGACGACGTGCGGATTTTTTATTTCGTCAATTGTTTTTACCGTATTTCTAATACTTGTAACAACACGGAGACCATTTTAGCTATGGAAAGTGTTTTGAATATCTCGATCAACTTTGTGGCAGTTATTGTCTCGTCATTGGTTTCCTTCATCATCGGCTTTTTTATCAGCCGCTACATTTTGGATAGAGTTGGCACGACCAAAGTCTTAGAAGCAGAGGAACGCGCTGCTCAAATCATTCAAGAAGCGCAGCGCGAAGCGCAGGCTCTCAAAGACGCAAAGATGGAAGAGGTCAACGAAGAGTGGCGACGCAAAAAGCGTGAGTTTGAGCAGGAAGTCAATATCAAGAACAACAAGTTTGCCCAAGCACAAAAGCAAGCGAAGGCAAAGGAAGAAGCGCTCAACCGCCGTGCTGAACAGCTTCAAAAGCGCGAAAAAGCCCTCGAGGAACTCCAGCGAGAGCTGCAGCAAAAGATGCAGTTTGTTGAGCAGCGTACCGCTGAACTGCAACATCTCATTTCCGAACAAAATCAGCGCTTGGAAAACATCAGTGGTTTGAATGCAGAAGATGCCAAAGCAATGCTGATTGAAAATCTTATCGCAAAAGCCAAAGAAGAAGCGGCAGAGACACTGAAAGCCATACACGACGAGACGGCAGCCAATGCTGAGAAAATTTCTGAAAAAGTCATTATGTCCGCTATTGAGCGCACGGCACCGAATTTAGCGATTGAAAACACGGTTACTGCTGTGCACCTGCAAAGCGATGAGCTAAAGGGTCGCATCATCGGTCGTGAAGGGCGCAATATCAAAGCCTTTGAAAATGTTACAGGCGCTGAAATTATCGTTGATGATACGCCTGAGGTGGTCATCATTTCCTGCTTTGACCCGATTCGCAGAGAGCTTGCCAAGATGACCTTGCAGCGCCTTTTAGCCGATGGGATCATTCACCCAGGCACGATTGAAAAAGCCTACCAAGCGGCTCAGAAAGAGCTTGATGAACTTATTATGAGCGCAGGTGAAGACGCTGTAGTGCAGCTTGGCATCCCTAACTTTCACCCTGATATTGTCAAGCTCATTGGCAAGATGAAGTTCCGCACCAACTATGGGCAAAACTTGCTCAAGCATTCACTCGAGGTTGCTATGCTCGCAGGTTATATGGCTGCCGAACTCAAATTAGATACGAAACTGGCTAAGCGAGCTGGGCTTTTGCACGATATTGGCAAAGTGTTGGAGTCGCAGGAACAGCCGCACGGCTTAGCTGGCGCTGAATTTTTGAAAAAGTATAAAGAACCGCCTATTGTAGTCAATGCCGTAGCGGCGCATCACGGTGATGTTCCCAAAGAGCATCCTATTGCCGAGTTGGTCGATATTGCAAATGTGATGTCTGGCTCTCGTCCCGGCTCACGCGGTGCAATTACCCCAGAAGGCTATATCAAGCGTTTGGAGAGCTTGGAAGAAATTGCCCGCTCTTTCCAAGGTGTGGCAAGAAGTTACGCCTTGCAGGCAGGTCGTGAAATCCGCGTTATTGTCGACGGTGAACGCATTAGCGACCAGCAAGCAGATGCGCTCGCACACGATATTGCACACAAGATTATGACCTCCGTGCAGTATCCCGGACAAATCAAGGTTACGGTGGTGCGAGAGACACGTGCGGTCGCATATGCGCGCGAGCGATAACGCTCGCCTCGCTTACTCTCTGTAACGTTGTTTCTTTGTCAAAGCTTTTTAACTTTGCGTGCTACAACGACTCCAACTGCTTTGGCAATGAGAGTATTTTTGCTCAAATCAAAGATTCACCGTGCAACGGTTACGCATGCCGACCTTCACTACGAAGGCAGCATTACGATTGATATGGACCTTGTTGAGGCTGCGCAGATGCTGCCATACGAGAAAGTGCAGGTCGTCAATAACCACAACGGTGCACGGTTTGAGACCTACATTATTCCGGGCAAGCGTGGCTCTGGCGTGGTGCAGCTCAATGGTGCTTGCGCTCGTCTTGCTGCAGTAGGCGATGAAATTATCATTATGACATATGCCGATATGACTCCTGAGGAAGCACGCCTGCACCGCCCCGTAATTGTGCTGGTTAGCAAACAAAACGTGATCACTCACCGCTATGCTGCCGATGTACCTAATGCTGCCTCACTCTGCGATGCATCTTAGCACAACAACACTTAATTGAATCCTGCCAACTCTGATGCACGATTTAGCAATTGTCGTCATGGCAGCCGGAAAAGGCACACGAATGAAGTCTGACCTTGCTAAGGTGCTGCACCCTCTTCTGAATCGTCCGATGATTGACTATGTCTTAGACGCAGCTTTGCAGCTTTCACCGAAGAAGGTGGTGCTCATTGTTGGTCATCAAGCAGAGCGTGTCAAACAAGCCACGGCGGCATTCAAGGTCGAGTATGCCTTACAATCCCCTCAATTAGGCACTGGACATGCTGTGATGCAAGCTGAGCCACTGCTTAGTTGCTTCAACGGCGATGTAATGGTGCTCTCTGGTGATGCCCCTCTCATCACGGCTGCTACACTGCAAAAGCTCTGGGCGTATCACTGCAAAGAAAATGCGGTTGCGACTGTGCTTACAGCAATCGTGGAAGACCCTACTGGATACGGTCGCATTATTCGTAGTCATAGCACCTCTCGCATTGTGAAGATGGTTGAACATAAAGACGCGTCGCCAGAGGAACGTGCAGTGCGCGAAATCAACTCTGGGGTTTATGTTTTTCAGAAAAAACCGCTCTTTGAGGCACTTCGCTGCATTCGCAATGACAACGCTCAGCAGGAATACTATTTGCCTGACGTGTTTAACATTTTCCTTGCTGAAGATCTGCCTGTAGCCGCTCTGACTACAGAGTCGCCTGATGAAATTTGCGGGGTCAACACTCCCGAACAGCTTCAAGAAGCAGAGGCTATTCTGCGTCGCCGCGTGTTTTTACCCCAAGCATAACTTGCAAGCTGCTATTTTTGCGCTAACGGTTTCTGTATGCATTTTGAGCTGCAAAAAAAAGACACCCATACTGCTGCTCGCGCAGGCCGGCTGGTTACCGCTCACGGCGAGATTCTTACGCCAGTTTTTATGCCAGTTGGCACGCGGGCTGCAGTGCGTGCGGTCGCCCCTCGTGAGCTTTTGGAAATCGGCGCACAAATCATTCTTGGCAACACTTATCATCTTTACCTGCGCCCTTCCACCGATGTTCTCTTCAAGGCTGGTGGCTTACATCGTTTTATGAGCTGGCACAAGCCAATTCTGACAGACAGTGGTGGCTATCAAGTCTTTTCACTTTCTGATTTGCGTGAAATCTACGAGGAGGGCGTTGCATTTAAGTCGCACCTTGACGGCTCTCGGCACTTCTTTACACCTGAAAATGTGATTGATGCACAGCGCCGCATTGGCAGCGACATTATGATGGTGCTTGACGAATGTCCTCCATACAATGCAGATCGAGCTTACATCAAGGCTTCCAGCGAACTCACGATTCGCTGGGCTGCGCGTGCGCAGGCACACTTTGCAAAGACAGAACCGCTCTATGGCTACTCTCAGGCGCTCTTTGCGATTACGCAAGGTGGCACTTTTGAAGATTTGCGTGCTCAGTCCACCAAACGCTTAGTAGAGATGGATTTTGCAGGTTATGCTGTGGGTGGCTTAGCGGTCGGTGAGCCAGAGGACGCAATGTATCGAATGCTTGAGATTTCCGAACCACTTTTGCCTGAAGAGAAACCACGATACTTAATGGGCGTTGGCACACCTATTAACATTCTGAACGCAATTGAGCGGGGAATGGATATGTTTGACTGCGTGGTCCCCACGCGTGAAGGACGTAATGGCAGAGTCTATACGCGATACGGCACCCTCAACCTTCGCGCCGCCAAATATGCTGAGGATTTTCGCCCCCTTGATGAAGGCTTTGAGAACTATGTTTGCCAGAATTTTTCTCGTGCTTACCTACGTCACTTGCTCAACGTTGACGAAATTTTAGGGTTGCAGCTTTGCTCCTTGCACAATCTTTCATTTTTTCTATGGCTGACTCGCACCGCGCGAGAGCATATTTTAGCTGGCACTTTCAAGGACTGGAAGGAGGCATTTACTGAACAATTCCAGTCTGGCGAACGTGCTGAGGTTCACTAAGGCCCTGAAAGATTAACCACATCATATCTTGCGTTTCATTGTTACGGCTGGCTTAGCTTGCTTTTTGCTGCCTGCTTAGCCGTCCTAATTCATCTTCAATTTCAACGTCGTGGTAGGAGTTGCGGTCAACGAAATTGCGAATAATCGGGTCTTGTGTCGCAGCTAAATCGCTCGGCGAGCCGAGAAAGTAAATTTTACCTTCGTGCATCATCGCAACTCGGTCTGCCACCTTATAGACACTTTGCATATCGTGCGTTACGACCACCGATGTTACGCGCAGCGTCTTTGCCAGCGTTTGAATCAGTGTGTCAATTGAGTCCGACATAATTGGGTCTAAGCCTGTCGTTGGCTCATCGTAAAAGATGTATTCAGGATTGGTTGCCAGCGCCCGCGCCAAGCCCACACGCTTGCGCATTCCGCCAGAGAGTTCTGCTGGCTTCAAATGCTCGATGTTCGGTAAGCCCACCATTTCGAGCTTTTCTGCCACGATTTTGCGAATCTCTTTCTCCGAGAGAGAAGTGTTTTCGCGCAGCGCAATCCCCACATTTTCACCGACGGTCATTGAATCAAAGAGTGCGGCGCCTTGAAACAAGAAGCCGAAGCGTAGTCGCAGTTTGTAAAGCTCCGCTTTGCTGAGTTGAGAAATCACTTTGCCATCTACGCGCACCTCACCGTCGTCGGGCATTAGCAACCCAACAATGTGTTTCAGCAACACAGATTTGCCGCATCCGCTTCGCCCGATGATGACCATCGTCTCCCCTGTCTGGATATCCAGCGTTACGCCTTGCAAGACGCGCTTATTGCGAAACGCTTTCTTCAAGTTCTTAATCTCAATCATCCTTTGCTCAGTGTCAGGTTAAGCCGCGGTCTGCTCACAGCTCAGTTCATTTCTTCTTCGACCAGAATTGGCAACTTCCGATTTACAGCACCTGCAATGGGCACAAGCTCCCTTAGGAGTTGCACAAAGCGTTTTGGCTTTAGCGATTGTGGTCCGTCGGACAGTGCGCATTCTGGGTTCGGGTGCACCTCTACCATAATGCCATCTGCCCCTGCTGCCACTGCTGCTTTTGCCATTGCAGGCACATACTCCCAAAATCCTGTGCCATGAGATGGATCTGCAATAATTGGCAAATGCGATAGTGCCTTGATAACAGGAATCGCAGAGAGGTCTAAGGTGTTGCGTGTGTAAGTCTCGAATGTGCGAATACCCCGCTCGCAGAGAATCACATTTGGATTACCGTTGCTGTAAATATACTCAGCTGCCATCAGGAATTCTTCAATTGTGGCTGCCATGCCGCGCTTCAGTAAAACGGGGTGCGGATACTTAGCGACCGCTTCCAGCAAAGAAAAGTTCTGCATATTACGCGCGCCTATTTGCAAAATATCAGTATGCTCTGCAACCAATGGCAAACTGTCAGTGTCTTTGACTTCTGTTACCACCAGCAGGCCATATTTTTCGGCTGCATCTTTTAGCAGTTTTAGTCCTTGTGCCTTCAGTCCTTGAAATGAATACGGCGAAGTTCTCGGCTTGAACGCACCGCCACGCATAATCTTTACACCTGTCTGCTGCAGTAGCGCCGCAACTTCGGAAATTTGCATTTCACTCTCGACTGAGCAAGGACCTGCCATCAGCTGCAACTCATCACCACCGATTGTTACCTCTCCAATGCGCACGACCGTATTCTGCGGCTTGACCTCTCGGCTTACCAGCTTGAATGGCTTGGTTATTGGCACAGCATCAATTACGCCGCTCATACTCATAAAAATTTCACGGTTGATTGGTCCTTTGTTACCCGTAATACCAATTGCTGTGCGCACATCGCTCGGAATTGGGTGTGGCGTAAAGCCCATTGCACGAACTTTTTCGCACACTGCTTCAATTTGCTCCTTTGTTGCATTGCAGCTCATTACAACAAGCATTAGAGTATGCTCCTTTCTTTTGGTTATAGTTATGTTGGATATGGATTGAAAACAATCGGATAGAGAGACGAGCGGCTAAAGAGCCAGAAGATTAGCTACGCCAAGCGTCGCTACGCCAAGCTGTGCATCGCCAGTATCGGTAGGTCAAAGCAGTTGCGATGCAGTATGTTGGCTCGAGGTAAGTCATACTCAAGTATAAACAAAAGGTCGGATAAAATGCAAATGCACTGTACGCTACTGCACGCAATCGGGGGAATTAACTCTTGCAGACCCTTTTCTGAGGAAAAGGGTCTGCCTGAGCTTACTTTATTTGACCAGCATCATTTTCTTTGCATCGGAGAATGAGCCTGCTTGCAACTGATAGAAATACACGCCGCTGGCAAGGTCGCCTGCATTGAAACGCACGGTGTAAGTGCCAGCGCTCTGGCGTTCATTCACTAGCGTGATAATAGAGCGACCGAGTGCATCGTAGATACGCAAGGTAACTTGCTGCGTTGATGGGATTGAGTAGCGGATGGTCGTCGTCGGGTTGAAAGGATTCGGGTAGTTTTGCTCCAGCTTGAAGTCTCGCGGTTGCGTATCCTCACGCTCAATCACACTGGATGCGGCTTGGCCGTTTGCACGAAAGAGTGCTGGAATGATGCCTGCACCTAATCCTAGATTGTCTGGGTCGTTGGTGAAAAAGACCAGCGTATCAATGTTCAAACCTTGCGTGGAGGGACGGAATGTAACGGGCAATATCGCTAGCCCGCGTGGTGGAATCGCAACAGGGAACGGTGTTGGTGTTGTGCCGTTCAGGAGTGCCACTGGCGCTGGTGTGGCACGTGCGCCCACTGTGCGTGTGTTGCGCACTTGCGAAACGGTTACGGTGTCAATGCCCGTGTTGATGAGCAGGACGCCCGCTGTAGAATCGCGACCCACTGTTATGTTGCCGTAGTCGAAGCCTTGCGGCGTAATGGTAATGTTGCGTGTTGCCACGCGGCTGCCACTGGGTTGCGTGTAACTGCCTAGAAAAGTTCCTTGGTCGTCAAAATAATCCACGCGCACAGAGTCGTTACCAAACACTGTTACGCGACCATAGTGGCTACGGAAGTTGCTTACTGCACCCAGTCCCGGCGTGCGAGACTGGCGCGCTCGGTTCCAGACGAAAATGCCAAATTGCTCAAAGAGACTTACAATCTCCGAATTGTTCTGGTCTAACCCTCCTGCCATAAATTCGGGGAAGAGTGAATTTGCGCCCGTATCGGTGCCAATCGTGTGCGAGTCGCCACTTATCACAATCACATTCTGCACTCCGGCTTGACTTACTGCCGATACAAGCTGACGAATGCTCTCAGGGAAACCGCACCAGCCATCAGAAATATCAATTGCAATTTGCGCCGCTGTATAGACGCCATCAGGGATTCTCAATGGGTCAATACCTCGCACTCCCTGCAGCGAGAGCGCCAGTTCTAAAGCTGCCCGATGCGCTGGGTTGAAGGTCTCTGATGTTACGATAAACTTCCAGTGTGCAGTTGAGTTGCGCAGCCCATTGATAAGCCATGTCATCTGGTCATCGCTGATAATCTTGTGCGTGCTTGGTGGATTGAAAATCAGCCGTACACCATTCGGGTTGGTTACGGAAAGTGGATTTGCTGCCCATTGCGCAATGTTCGGGAATGCATTAGTGTTTGGACTACGTGTTGAGCGTGTATCGAGCAGGAAAAATTCTGCATTGCCATAGCGGAATCTCTGCCAGACTCCACGGTTAGAGTCAGCCAGCGGATAATGTGGGAACATTGCGCGGTAACCACGCAGTGAAAGATGCTGCGGCCCATTGTAGGTGCTATCAGTGTTGTTGTTCGCATGGTCGTGGTCGCTCCAGATGTATGCAACTGGCATCACGCGGAAGACTGAGTCCATCTGATAGGTGCGGCTGTAGCGTGCCAAAAAGGCATTTCGCACATTAGCAAAGTTTAGGTTGAAGGTGTTCTCACGTGGATTGTTTGGGTTTTTGTCAGTTGTATCGGGGTAGCCCCAGTCGCCCAAATGCAGCATAAAGCGAATGGTGTTATCGCGTGCAATGCGCGGGAATACATTGCCGATGTTGGAAGTGCCGGGCGGCGCATCGCCATCTTGTTGGCAAGAGCCAAAGGCAAAGGCAAAGCTGGTCGTTTCCCCATCTCGGGGTGCCGTGCGGAAGCGTCTGATTTCGCTGGCTGCCGTAACTGGCGTGCCGTTGATAACAGGGCGATAAAAATACTCCGTATTTGGCGCAAGTCCTGTAACCGCAATTGTCGCAAAGAGGTTGCTATCTACGGCTGCAGATTGCACTGTGCCCACAGTGGTGGCAAAGCTCGGGCTAGTGCTTAGTTGGAACGACAGGGTGCCTGCTCCGCTCAGGCGTGCGGTAATGCGCGCCGAACTTGATGTTACCGCTCCCACAACAGGGCCGTGTGTAACGGTTACTTGTGCAAAAGCCGGCGCACTATGCAGCAAGATGAGACCGAGTAGCGTTAGAATGCGAGTCATAGCAAAACAAAGTTAAGTCGTTAGGGTAAGTTTGAAGTTGCAGTTGCAATCAAGTGGAACTTGTCGGGCGCAAAGTTACACGCTGGATTTTAGACTCGTGTTACGCAAGCGTTAAATTTTTCAGGCTTCGTCGTTGTGCACCGCATTTTGTCTTCTTGTCCTACACAGAATCGGTGGCGATTTTGACTATCTTTGCGTGTTACAAAAACCAGTTTGGTCAAAGCGTGAGAAAGAAGCTTTCAGCTATTGTTGGTCTTAGTGCAGTGGTCTTATTCTTGATACTCGTGGAAAGCTGCGCAGTGCTACGTCAAGCAGAAGAAGCTCGAGCATTTGCACGCTGTCGGTTTCGCTTGGCATCGGTCAGCAACCTACGCCTTGCTGGAATTGACATTCAGAATGTCACCTCACGCAACCAACTTAGTGCAATTGATGCAGGGCGCTTGGCACTGGCAGTTGGGAATCGGTCGTTGCCGCTTACATTCAGGCTTAATATGGAAGCGCAAAACCCGAACTCTATCGCGGCAGCAATGAGTCAGATGTCTTGGACGCTTTACATTGACCAGATTGAAATGCTTTCAGGCAACCTCAGTGAGCGTGTTGAAATTGCTCCGAACAGTTCGACCATTGTGCCGCTTAACATCTCGGTTGACTTGTTTCAGGTACTCTCAGGTCAGTCTGCCGATGCAATTGCAAACTTTGCATTCAATCTTCTGGGTGAAGGCAATCGACCAACGCGTATGCTACTTCGCATCAAACCTGTGCTAAATCTACTTGGCGTTGATTTCTCTTACGCTGTAGATGTCGGCGTTGAATTCTCGCAAGGTGGTGCGATGCCACGCTGAACTTGGACGCACAACAATCTGGCTTCTTTCTTCAGAGAGCGCTGCTTTCTTTGCAGCATTCTTCAATTCACTTTGCCATGAACACGGTCGTTATTTTGGACTTTGGCTCGCAATACACGCAGCTTATTGCTCGGCGCGTGCGTGAACTTGGTGTCTATTCTGAAATTCTACCCTATCACGCACCGATAGAAAAAGTTCTTTTGCTCCGCCCTAAGGCGCTTATCTTTTCAGGCGGTCCAGCCAGCGTATATGAAAAATCTGCTCCTTTGCCTGACACACGGCTCTACGACTTGAATTTGCCAATACTTGGCATTTGCTATGGCTTACAAGCGATTGCCAAGCAGTTTGGTGGCAAGGTTGAAGTGGCTAAAACGCGTGAGTATGGTCGTGCAAACTTGGTGATTCGGCGCAACGGTCAAGAAAGTTTGCTCTTCAAAAATGTGCCCGACTCGGTGGTTTGGATGAGCCATGGCGACAAAGTCACTGCCCTGCCCACTGGCTTTGCCATTACAGCTGAAAGCGAGCATTCAGAACTTTGCGCAGTGGAGTATGTGCAGAATGGGAAAAAAATTTATGGCTTGCAATTTCACCCAGAAGTGCATCATACCGCAGAAGGCAGGCGTATCCTTTCCAACTTTCTCTTTGAAATTGCAGGCATTGAGCCTGATTGGTCTCCCCAAAATTTCATTGAGGCAGAGCTTGAAAAAATCCGCAAGACCGTCGGCAAAGAAAGGGTTATCTGTGCACTTTCAGGCGGTGTTGATTCCACCGTAGCCGCTACGCTGGTCAGCCGTGCAATCGGCAAGCAACTGACCTGCATTTTTGTCGACAATGGGCTTTTGCGCAAAAATGAAGCAAAGGAAGTCAAAGCCGCCTTGCAATCACTTGGGTTGAAATTAAAAGTCGTCAATGCAGCCGACCTTTTCCTTTCGCGCCTAAGGGGCGTCATTGACCCCGAGAAGAAACGCAAAATTATCGGCAAAACTTTCATTGAAGTTTTTGAGCAACACATTCACCGTGAGAAATTCTTAGTGCAAGGCACACTCTATCCTGATGTGATTGAAAGCCTTAGTGTGAAAGGTCCATCGCAGACGATTAAGACTCATCATAATGTTGGGGGCTTGCCCAAGAAAATGAAACTTAAACTCATTGAACCGCTGCGAGAGCTGTTTAAAGATGAGGTGCGAGAGGTCGGCAAGCTCTTAGGCGTGCCCGATGCTATTTTGAAGCGTCATCCTTTTCCCGGCCCTGGATTAGCTGTGCGCGTTATCGGTGCGGTCTCCAAAGAACGGTGCGACCTTCTGCGAGAAGCTGATGCGATTTTCATTGAAGAGCTGAAAGCGGCCAATCTTTATGATTCAGTCTGGCAAGCCTTCGCCGTGCTTTTGCCAATTCAGACCGTTGGCGTGATGGGCGACAACCGCACTTACGAGAATGTGGTCGCACTCCGCGCTGTGCACTCTACCGATGGTATGACGGCTGACTGGGCAGAATTGCCGCCTGCTTTTTTGGCAAAGGTTTCAAACCGCATTATCAACGAAGTGCGTGGCATCAATCGTGTGGTCTATGACATTAGCTCCAAACCACCTGCCACGATTGAGTGGGAGTAGTGATGCTCTGCACCACAGTTTAGCGCAAGTGTGGTTGATGCACATCAGTTAGCACAGGTGAAAGTGCATGTTTAGACTTCTTGCGTGCTCGCTTTGGTAGGAGTCGCTCCAAGAGTTGAATGCGCAGTTCCTCAGTATTGCGAATCGGAATGAGCCGACCATTCTCCGCAAGTGAAATTTGTCCCGTCTCCTCAGACACGACCACGACGATTGCATCAGTTGCTTCCGTTAGTCCTACGGCTGCACGGTGTCGCATACCGTATTTGCTGGGCAGCGTGTCATTTTGCGTTAGGGGCAAGATGCATCGTGCTGCCTCAATGCGCTGGTTATCAATAATCACGGCACCATCATGCAGCGGTGTATTCGGATAGAAAAGCGATGCCAAGAGTTTGCGCGACAGCCGCGCGTTGAGTTCTTCACCTGTCTCAACATACATACGAAGCCCTACGCTACGCGCAAACACAATTAAGGCGCCGATGCGTCGAGCTGCCAGTTCTTCAACGGCTGCCACTGTTTCATTGACCACGTCTGTGCTTGACTGTTGAAATAGTCGTCCAAACACGCGGCTTTGTCCAAGAAACAGCAGTAAGCGCCGAATCTCAGGCTGAAACAAGATGACGACAAGGATAATCCAGACACTTGTGAGACGACTGAATATCCAGTTGAGGGATGATAAGTTTAAGAAACTGGCTGCTCCCGAACCTGCTACAATTACCAGCAATCCAATAAAAATCTGCGCCGCTACCGTACCTTTGATGTATTGATAGACCTTGTAGAAGACTACCGTCACCAACATCACATCGACAGCATCAAGTGCTGTAAAGCTCAAAAAGCCCAACTTGAAGAGCTCAGGGTTTTCAAAATTAAATGGGAACATCGTTGCGCTCTTCTACGGAATTGGATTGCATCGTTGCTAAAAACACTTCAATTGTCTCTACGGTCGCCTTCACATCGTGCACGCGCAAGATATTCGCACCGTGCATTAGCGCAATGGTGTTGGCGGCAATTGTGCCAAACAGGCGTTCTGAGGGCGGCACTACTGCATCACCTTTCGAGATTACTTTGCCAATAAACGATTTGCGCGAAAGACCTACTAAGATTGGTCGGCTTAGTGCTTTAAACTCCCTTAGGCGGCGCAGCAGTTCGTAGTTGTCCTCCACACTTTTGCCGAAACCAAATCCCACATCAATAGCCACGTCAGTCAGTCCCACTCGCTCTGCCTGTTGAATCGACTCAGCGAGTGCCTGCATCACTTCTGCTACGAGATTTTTGTAAGCCGTCTTTTCGTGATAGCTCCACTGCATTGTCTCTGGGCGCTTAGGGAGATGCATGATGACGGCTGCTGCACCGTAGCGAGCACACACCTCTGGCATCTTCGTATCGCGGCCAAAGCCTGAAATATCATTGACGATACTTGCGCCCCGTTGAAGTGCGGCTTCTGCCACTACCGCCTTCGTTGTATCGACCGAGATTGGAATAGACAGCCGTTTGGAAAGTTGCTCTACAGCTGGCAGGATACGGCGCATTTCTTCCTCAGCGCTGATAGGCACCGCACCCGGGCGTGTCGACTCGCCCCCAATGTCAATGATGTCAGCACCTTCTTGCTCAAACTGCAAGGCGGTCTCGAGCACACTATCGTAGTCGATTTTACCTGCGTGGTAAAACCTGCCTCCATCTGAGAATGAATCAGGCGTTAAGTTCAGCACTGCCATCACACGAGGGCGACGAAGGTCTAGCACAAAGTCACGACACTGTAAGCGCAGCAGGTCTGAACCAATGTTCGGTTTCATTGTGTGGTTTGTGTGGTTTCTTGCGTTGGTGTGCGGGTGTAGTTTCTGAATGTGCTATCAATCATTCGACCTTTGTGGAATACAGCTTCCCACTGCAGCCGCCCATTCGGCTCGTAGAACCTTGCTAAGCCTTCCAGCATACTTTTCTCGTAGTATTCTTCGGACTTCAGTTGTCCATTTTCGTAATAACTTCTTGTCAGCCCGTGCTGTACTCCATCTTGGAAGAAGGCTTCTCGGCGCAGTTGCCCATTTGGGTAGTAGGTGCGTGCCATGCCGTGTGGCTTGCCATCTTTGAACATCACCACTGAGCGCAACGCACCATTAGGGTAGTATTCTTTCACTTCGCCGTGATGGCGGCGCAGCTCGTAAAATGTAAATGCACCCAGCGCGCCGAGCAATAAAATCGTGAAACCGAAAAATGCAATGGTGTATCTGTGCATCGCTTAGGGCAATTGTGAAAATGGAACTGGTGTAAAGCAAAGCACAAAAATAATGATGCTTATCCAACCAATCACCATTCGTTTTGTGTCCAAGGGGTGTTCATCATACACGGGTGGGTGGTCAATTTTGACGAAACGCGCAAGGATGATTGCCCAAATAATCCAACTTCCCCAAGAGACTTCATAGACCCATTTTGGGAATCCAAATCCCTCAAACTCAAAATTTGCAAATACACTCAGAACCGCCACTGCCCACTCTGCAAAAGTAGGTATGCCCAGCCCCACGATGAGAATTAGAAATGCACGCGCAATAATCTGGTGCTTGCGTCGCCCAAACATTGCATAGATGATGTGCCCACCATCTAACTGACCAATTGGCAATAGATTCAGCGCCGTTACAAAACACCCCAACCAACCTGCGAAAAGAAACGGATAATGATACATTTCAGTCATCGGCGGAATGTTGGGACTTGCAAAAGCTTTTTCCAGTAACCAGTATAGGAGATTTTTGCCTGTAAAGAGTGCCCCTTTGATTTCTGGAATATAACCCAGCGCTTGATACTCAGGGTGAATCTGGTAGATGTATTCAATAGGTGGAAGGGTCGCAAAGCCGTAAATCAAGACACCCAGCGCAATGACAAACCCACAAATTGGGCCATAGACACCGATGTCAAATAGACTGGTTGAGTCTGGAATTCGCTCACGCGTGCGAATGAGTGCGCCAAAGGTGCCAATGTTAAGCAAAATTGGAATTGGCGGCATCGGTATGTAATACGGCAAAGACGCGCGGACGCTATGATACATTGCTGCAAAGAAGTGTCCAAATTCGTGGCATGTCAGAAAGAGCAGAAAGGATACTGAGAAAGGCAAGCCAAATGCAAAGTTTTTCCGAATAATTTCGAAGTTGGTGAGATCAATGTTTTTGCCAACCCATTGCGCTCCTGCCAAAGTCGTTGTCGCAAATGTTGTGACGAAAAGCAAAAGGTGCAGCCAGTATTTTTGTTCACCGACACGCTGGCGAAAGGTGAGGTTTCGGCTGCGCAACGAGACGGGACTACCTTCTGCATTGAAGAGCAAGCGAGAGTTAAACAAGTTATCGGACATTTACACCTCTTTGTTTGATTTGCAGGAACATAGCAAACTTTGCTCAAATTTTTGGGTGCATTTTGTCGCTGAGTGCTTTTCTTCACGCTGAATGCGTGTGTTACTCCACCCTTTCCCAACACCAACCTATTAGCCAAAAGTTTGAATGCACCCGCCTCTTCGGCTCTTGCAGCACTGGAACTTTTCTCTCACTCGGTATTACCTTTCAGGTGGACGCTCAAAAATGAACAGCAGTGGACGACGATCATCTTTGGAGAGCTTGCGGTGGTCGCCGTTGGTATCATAGACGACATAGATGTTCGTCTGGCTCATTGTCAATCCTTCTGCCAAGCCGAAGCGCATATCGCTATACTGCAAGCTATCGCGCGCTGCAATTTCTCGATACGACCAGCATTGTGCTTCAAAGACGCTATCCTGTGACAGGGATAACTCTACAATTGCATCGTGGTTGCGAGCCAGTGCAAACAGTCGTCCTTGCTCATAGTGCAGTCCAGCAAAGTCAGGCACGCGTGGCGGCGCAAGCTGCATGGCTGTATAGTCGCACACATAGATTTTCTTGACATCCCATTCTTCCGGACGCAGTGAATCTCGGACTAGGCGAATTAAACCTCGGGGGGAGCGCTCTGCTGCCACAAAGAATTCATTGGGACTTATTAATGCCAATCCTTCAGGGTATGCGTTAAATTTCTGAAATAGCCCTGCTGCCTTCCCCGCTTCTTCAAAGCTGGGCATCAGCCACTTTGCCACTGCACCATCGTGGCTTACAAAGAAGATGCGGCATTCTGATTCACTGACGATGTAAAAGTTGCCGCAACTGTCACAATCCAATCCCTCAAAATCAGGGCGAAGCGAAGGTGCAGGAAAGCGCACAAATGGTTCAGCGACAACCTTATCCTCGCCAACTCTCAAGCGAAAAATCATATCACCGTGGTCATCACAAATGGCATACAGCGTATCACGGTATAGCGCCAGTCCTGATAGCTCAAGGTTCGGCACAGCGGATTCTATTGGCAAGACCGCCTTTAGTTTCAAATGGGTGGTGGGTACTTCTCGCTGCACATACTGAACTTTTGGTGGAGTCTCGCAAGCCGCAAGTATGAGCCACAGCACAAAGACAATGCGGGACATAAGGTTGGTTCGAGTTAGCACAATTCTAAGCCGTAATGAGTGCTTTCAGTACTTCGAAAAAGTTTGGGAACGAGACAGGGATAGAGGCTACTTCGCTTAGCACCAGCTCTGCACCTGCACAGTACGATGCAATGTGAAACGCCATTGCAATGCGATGGTCGCCGAAGGTTTCAATATGCACGGGGGCACTCGGCACAAACTTGCGCTGCCGCACCAAGAAGCCATCGGGGTATTCTTCACATTCAAAGCCCATTCTGCGGAGGTTTTTAACCAATGCGGCAATTCGATCTGATTCTTTCGTGCGCAGTTCCTCAGCATTTTGCAGCTCAAAGCGCTCGGTTGCCAGTGCGGACAGCATTGCCAGCATAGGGATTTCATCAATCACACTGGCGACAGTTTGCTTACCAGAAATACAGAGTGGTGTAGTTAGCTTAGAGGTTGTTACCACTATACTGCCGACTGGTTCACCGCATTCATCTTGGACAGATTCTACTGCAATGCATGCGCCAGCTGCTCGGAGCAAATCCAAATATGCAATGCGTGTTGGATTAAGACAGACGCGCTGAAGCACCAGTTCTGACCTATCTGCCAGTAGAGCGAGTGCGATGAGGAATGCCGCTGCAGATGGGTCTGCTGGGATTACAAAGTGTCGGGCTGGCAGAGTCGCTATGCCAGAGACGCGTGTGCGGTAGTATCCATTCGGCAAGCATTCCCTCTCCAAGCCTAACATTCGCTCGGTATGGTCTCGTGAGCAAGCTGGCTCAATAATTTCGCTTGTGCCGTCAGCATGCAGCGCCGCAAAAATGATAGCAGACTTGACCTGCGCCGACGCAATAGGTGATGTGTAGGAAATGGGTCTTAGGTGCTTAGAGCCTGTGATGCGAATGGGTGCAGTTTGAGCTGGCGAGAGTGCAACTTCAGCTCCCATCGCTGACAGGGGGTCTGCAATGCGCTTCATCGGTCGCCTCATCAACGATGCATCGCCGATTAGCACGCTTGAGAAAGGCTGTGCTGCCAGAATGCCTGCCAGCATTCGCATCGTAGAGCCAGAGTTATGGCACTCAATTGCATTTGCCGCTGGTTTCAAACTCCACAGCCCGTTTGCACGAATGCGGACAGTGCGTCGGTCGTTATGAATGGTTTGCACGACTTCCAGACCCAGTGCCGCCAGTGCTTGCAAGGTGGTTTGGTTATCGAGCCCTCCTGAAAAGTTGTCAATATGCGATGTGCCGTGTGCCAGTGCAGCAATCAAAGCTGCGCGATGTGAAATGGACTTATCGGGCGGTAAGCTATTGACCGTGCCAGTAATTGTGAGCTTACGCAAGGTGTGCGGGTTCATACACAAATTGCTTCAATGACGGCTGAGGTATCCGCAAAGTTTTCAAAGACATAATCAGGCTGATAGGTTTGCAACTGCTCTGCCGTGTAAAAGCCAGTGGCAACGGCAATCGCTTTGGAGTTTAGCACTTTAGCGCAGTTAATGTCGTGCGGCGTATCACCAATAATCACCACATCCTTGCCAGAGAAGCGTATGCCAGTATGAGCATAAGCACGTTCGACTGCAATGGGTGGTAGTTCGTCCCGTGTTTTTGCATCGTCTGCAAACGCCCCAAATGGAAAGTAATGATTTAGCCCGGGCAGCGTGATTTTGTAACGACCCGACTCTTCAAAATTACCTGTCAGCAACCCCAGCGTGATATGGGCTTGAGCAGCGAGCGCTTGTAACAATTCTAGCACACCCGTCATCAGCCTGATGTGCTCTAAGCGCGCTCGCTCTTTGAATAGCTGAATGTAGGTGCGCTTGACTTCCTCAAACCCTTTGGCAATTTCTTCATCACTTAGCCCTGCATCTTTCATCACTTCAGTGATAATGACGCTATCGAGCTTACCTGCAAAGTCATGTGTGCGTGCTGCGCCTTCCGTGCCATAGACGCGACGCAGCGACTCAATCAGTGCGTTGCGGCTAATCCCCTCGACTTTCAGGAGCGTACCATCAATGTCAAACAAGACCAGTTTTGGTTTCATCAGGCGATTTGGTTGCGTCGTCAGAAAAGTGAAAAAATAGCGAAAACAACGATAACGAGGAGAAGTAACCTAATTAGCCTCGCTGGCAGCATGGATTCCGCCAGCGTTTCGTTTCAACTTATTCGCATTTAGCGCTGAAAGAAGTTGAGTTCCTCCAAGCGGCGAATCATAGCGGCTCTGGGCGCTTGAAAGGAAATTGCGAAGTCTTTCGGGTTAATCGTTCTGGCTAAGTAGTAAATTTTCACTCGGCGTGCGGTGCTCGCTTCTAAGGCAGCGTATTGCCATGCTATGGCTTCAATGCGTTTTGGTAAAAGCCGTTGCAGACTATCCGCTGCTGCTAACTCAAACTCCTCAAATGTTACCTTGAGCACTGGGCGACTCAGGCTGTCAAGGCGCACCCAAGCGTAAATTTGCTGCGAAAGGCTATCCAGCTCTATCACTTCCTTTTCCGCACCGACTTGAAAGACATACAGAATGCGTCCATTTTGAGCGTGCAGGCTTTGAAGAGAATCCAGCGGACTGCTAAGGTGTGCAATGCCTAAAAATGCATCACTGGCTTGTGCAAAACTTGCGGCAAAACCAACAGCCCGGCGAATGTTCTCTGGCTTATTTTGACCAACCAGAAGTAGATTCTGCAGTGGCACATACACAAATACGCTATCCTCTCGCAAGAACGATTCTGCTGCCACTATACCTAAGAAAATGGTGCCGACGATATACATTGCTTCATTGCGCTTGATTTTTACAAGGCAGCTTAGCGTTTGACGGATTTCAGGTGCGTCAATTTCTACATTAGCGTAGCCTTCAAGCGTCTGAATGCTCTGGTAGCCTGACGCAGCCTTTTGGAGAGGCACTAAGTAGCGCTCATCTATAGCTTGGGACTGCACGGGTGTGTTGGGAAAACTGGGCTTCTCTACTTTTGTAGTGCGGCAACTCATACTTAGCCCAGCTAAGAGCATAACCATTGCAGCAAGGTAGTGGGGCATTTGCGGGCGTGGCATCGCGGTGGTCTCTCCTATTTTTCTACAATTACGCTTAGGTCGTGGGTTGGCGAAATTTGGCACGCTAACCGTTCATTATCTTTCAGCAGGCCTTGTGAGAGAAACTCTTTTTCAGCGCGTGTCAGCTTTCCCAGTTTTTCGGCTCCTGCGACAACCTGCACTCGGCATGTGGTGCACAGTCCCAAGCCGCCACAGGCGCCTCCGATGCTCAATCCCTCGTCTAAGGCCAAATCTTGCAGTGTTCTTCCAGTCGGGTTATCAGTTGTTATCCGCACGATTTCTTCTTTCTCTGCACCATATCGCACGGTGATGCAAATTTCGGCCATCTCCAGCTTCACCTGCTGCTTTGCAGTTCTTGGTAGAGTGCATTGACGCTGCGCTGCACAAAAGTGTTGGCAATTTCCTGCATTCGATTCTTCATCTGGCTACACATGAAGGCTTGTCCCATCAACGCCCCTAATGGATGAAGTTCTGAGCCAGAATGGCGGCGCAGCTTAATGTGGAGGTTCATTTTCACCAGCGTGTGTGGTTCATCGCCTTCATTCTGAGGCACTGATTCAAACGAGAGTGAACACGCCATCCAATTATGTGCTTCGTCATCGGGCGTATGATGCGTGAAGACTTCCCCATTCTTGCAAAATTCCGTCGGAATCGTGATGTGCAAAGTAGGGGCAAGCGGCATCTCTACATCATAATGCCACTCGTAGAGCGGTTGCCCTGCTTGGCTTTTGCCAATGAGCTTGACGGCTCGCACCGATGGCATATACTTTTCAAAGGTCTGCGGCTGCGACAGAAATTGCATTAGCGGCTTTTTTTCAATCGGGACATCATAGACGGTGCAGACTTGTGCATCAATGCAAAAGTTCGCAGTGCTCATTTTTTGCCCGGTTTGGTTGAGCAAATATACAAACGCATAGATTATCGCTATCGCCACTGCTTGGACAACTCTTTCGCTGATACCAGATCTTTCCGAATTGACACCGTCCCCTTCCACCGACAAGGCACAGAAGGTAAGTTTTACCACGCCTCACCGCTGCTTGCATCGCTCAATCTGGGTGAATTTGTATCTTTGGGTTTAATTACTTTTCCAAAGAACTATGCAAGCAGAGACGCTTTCAAGACCGGTTGTATCTATTTCGCATCTTGGTGAGCACCTTGGTGAAGTGGTAGTCATCAAGGGGTGGCTCTATAACATTCGTTCTTCAGGCAAGCTGATGTTTCCTGAAATCCGAGATGGTTCAGGCATCGTGCAAGGCGTTGTGTCTAAGAAAGATGTCAGCGAGCAAGTCTGGGAAACGTGTGAGCGACTGACGCAAGAAAGTTCAATTATCGTCACAGGGGAGGTCAGCCGCCATCCGAAGTTGCCCGATACCTACGAGCTACAAATCCGCGACCTTGAGCTGGTGCATCTGGCTCAAGGTTACCCCATTACACCTAAGGAACACGGCATAGAGTTTCTCTCTGACCACCGCCATCTTTGGCTGCGCTCTCGCCGCCAGTGGGCAATTATGCGCGTGCGCCACGAGGTCATTAACGCTATTCGTGACTTTTTCAATGCACGTGAGTTCATTTTGGTTGACTCACCCATCATTACACCCAACGCAGTTGAAGGCACCACAACGCTTTTTGAACTGGACTACTTCGACTTGGGCAAAGCCTATCTGACACAGTCAGGGCAACTTTATGCTGAAGCCTCTGCAATGGCGTTTGGCAAAGTCTATACATTTGGTCCCACATTTCGCGCTGAAAAATCAAAGACCCGCCGCCACCTTACAGAGTTCTGGATGGTAGAGCCTGAAATGGCTTACTATGACCTTGAAATGAATATGAACTTAGCAGAAGAGCTTGTGGAATATGTGGTGCAGCGCACGCTTGAGCGGCGCAAAGAGGAACTCAAACTCTTGGAGCGTGACCTCAGCAAATTGGAAAAAGTTACGCGCCCATTTTACCGCCTCTCTTACACCGACGCCGTAAAGTGGCTCAATGAACACAATGTCAAGCTCATCAAAAAGCAAGAGGACGGCAGTGAGCTCCGTATTGACTTTCCTTGGGGTGAAGACTTTGGTGCTCCGCAGGAAGAGGCGATTATGCAACAGTTCGATAAGCCCTGCATTATCCACCGCTATCCTGCTGCTGTCAAAGCCTTCTATATGAAGCGCGACCCTGAAAACCCAGAGTTGGCGCTCGCAATGGATATGCTGGCTCCCGAAGGCGCTGGCGAAATCATCGGCGGCTCACAGCGCGAAGATGACTACGAAACGCTCGTCCAGCGCATCAAAGAACATAACCTGCCGATGCAGCCTTTTGAGTGGTATTTGGATTTACGCCGCTACGGCAGTGTGCCTCACTCGGGCTTTGGCATGGGCTTAGAGCGCGTGGTTAAGTGGATTTGCGGTCTTGAGCACATTCGCGAAACTTCACCTTATCCAAGAATGATCTACCGCAATACACCCTAACTTGAACGCTGCTTGCCGAGGTCATCAAGCGAGTTCTGTGGTGTGTCGGTCTCTTCCACAGGTAGGCAGTGCAACATCTGCCGCCCTGCTTGTGGGTTTAAGTAACTTTTTTCATGCATTGATTTCTTCTTTCTTGTAAAAGCCGTCCGATTCGGCTATGTTTAGGCACAAATTCAATGGTTATGCGCCTTGTTGCATTTGCTTGCATAGTCGGCAGTGTGATTTTTTGCCTCAGCGCACTTGCATATTCACAAAAAAACCCTGTCAGTTCTATGTCGTCTGTCGAACAGAAGCTTGCTTCAATGGGCATTACCTTGCCCCCTGTTACCAAGCCACTTGCGGCTTACACGCCCGCTGTGCAATCGGGCAATATGGTCTATGTATCGGGTCAATTGCCGCTTGTAAATGGCGAATTGGTTCGCCCCGGTGGCAAAGGCAAAGTTGGCGCTATCGTCAGCAAGGAAGATGCCAAAGCAGCGGCACGGATATGTGCTATTAATTCTCTTGCCGCACTTAAATCACTCATTGGTGATTTGGATAGAGTGGTGCGCGTGGTCAAACTGACTGTGTTCGTTGCAAGCGAGTCGGGCTTTACGGAGCAACCTTTCGTTGGGAATGGCGCTTCCGAATTCTTCAAAGAAGTGTTTGGTGAGAAAGGCGAACATGCCCGTAGCGCCGTCGGCGTCGCCGAGTTACCCTTGGGCGCAAGTGTGGAAGTGGAAGCCATCTATGAAGTGCGTTAGTGATTGCTGCTGCTTTTGTTCTTTGCATTTATTGCAGTTCATAGCCCGCAGCCTGCCGTGTTGCAGCTTTCAGCCATAGCGCTCCGTGATGGGGGAATTTCTAAGGGCTTGACGCAGTTTCTTGGTTCTAATCCTTATTTTCAACCTTAACGATTGCACTATGAAGACATCAGTTGCATCATCTCGCTCTAAGAAAAGTGCGGCAAAGGTCGTGGCATCGACGCCTACTTCATCGAACCCGCCATCGATTGCACAGGTCGAGGAAATTTTCCGTGAGTTCTTGCGCAAGAAAGGCTATCGCGTCACACCTGAGCGCAGTGCGATTTTGCGCGAAATCTACGCCGACCCTGGACACTTCGATGCCGATGAGCTTTTTATCAAGCTCAAGCAGAAAAAGTATGCCATCTCGCGCGCCACAGTCTACAACACGCTGGATTTGCTCGTGGAGTGCAACCTTGTGAGTCAGAATAGTTTTGGGCACAAGCACCTGCATTACGAGCGCACCTACGGCTATGAACATCACGACCACATTATTTGCAATCAATGCGGTGAAGTCTTCGAGTTCACCTGTCCGCAGATCGAGGCACAGCAGGAAGCCGTCTGCCGTCAGTTTGGCTTTGAAATCAAGCAACATACGCTTCAGATTTTTGCCGACTGCACCAAGCCTGACTGCGAGCGCAAGAAGCGTGCCACGTTTGGAGCATCGAACTAATCCACTGGCACAGCTCATTGCTCTGTCTGTCTGCCTTTGTTTTTTCTTCTTTACACATCTCTTTCCACTTTTTGCACAGTCTACTCAGCCAACTGGGTTTGGCACGCTGCGTGGCACTGTTTTCGAAAGCCGCGTTACGCTCGAGCAAGTTTCGCAGTCAGACTCGCTCGGACATCTTACGACCACAACGATTCGCAAGCGCACTGCACTGCCCGTCATTGGCGCACGTGTCGCTTTGCGGGGCACTTCCTACGGCGCAATTACCGACACGGCTGGCTTCTACCAAATTAAGGGTATCCCACGTGGCACTTACGATATCATCTACTCCGCACAAGGCTATAAGACCTTCGTCTTCAAGTCTATTACCATTAAGAGCGATACCATTACGGAGATTGACATGGCACTTTCGCCTATTGTCTCCGAAGCGAGCGAAATCACCGTTACGGCTGACCGCTATGAGCGAAAACTGCAAGAACTGTCACTTTCAGTCTCCATCCTGAAACCTGATTTCATTGTAGAGCGCAATAGCAATACGCTGGACGAGGCGCTGCGCTATGTTTCTGGCGTTAGTTTTACCAACCAGACGCCCAACATTCGTGCTTCCAGTGGCGTTAGCTTCGGCGTGGGCAATCGCGTGCAACTTCTGCTCGATAATGTGCCCTTTCTTGCTCCCGATGATGGCTCCGCACGTTGGGACGCTTTTCCTGTAGATTTTATTGAGCGTGTTGAAGTCATTAAAGGGGCTTCATCGGCGCTCTATGGCTCGGCTGGACTGGGGGGCACAATTAACATTGTCACCAGAAATGACTTTCAAAACCGCACTTCGCTGCTCACTTATGTGGGTCTCTTTGATAAGCCGGCTTTTGAGATTTGGCAATGGTCGGAGCGAGCGCGCTGGCAATCGGGCTTTGAGCTGTCGCATGCACAAAATTTCGGCAAGTTTTGCATCTATGGCTCTCTTACACGGCGCGTCAGCGATAGCTACCGTGAAAATGCGGATTTTCGCCGCTGGCGACTCTTTACCAAAGCAACCTATCAATTCTCTGATGCCGCCTCACTTTCACTGGTTGGCACCTTTGCTGAAGAACAGCGCGGCAATGGTTTTTTCTGGCGCAATATTGATGCTGCGTTGCTCGACGGCTCACCTACGAAACCTCGCATTGCTTCAGACAATCTCATTTTTGCGCCAACACTTAACCTGAAACTATCCAGTCTGGCTTCTCTCATCGTGCGCAATCGCTTCTACCGCTCCCGCTTTGAAGATACCGATGGTCTCACTTCGCTTTCCTCTCAGCTTGGCACAGACGCACAGCTTTTGATAGATTTTGGTAAAGGGTTCATTGTTACAGGCGGTGTGGAGGGCTTCCTTACCGATGTGCGCTCAAACCTTTATGGCAATCATTCGGCTGTTGGTGCTGCGATTTACTTGCAGAGTGACCTTCCGCTGTTCAAGAGCCTAATTGCCAGCTTCGGGGTGCGTGCCGATGGACTTTCCGTGAATAGAGAGTCGCTCATCGGACGCTTCAATCCGCGTTTTGGACTGAATTGGACGCTTGGTCAGCATCACACCCTACGAGGCAATTTTGGCACAGCGTTTCGCAATCCTACGATTAGCGAGCGCTTTGTCGCAACACAGACTGGTTTTATTCAAGTGCAGCCTAATCCCAGCCTGCGTCCCGAAAGCAGTATGAGCTTCGAGCTTGGCTATCTTTTTAGCTACAGCCTTCCAGTTGAACTTTTCCGCAATTTTGCCCTTACGAATGTCTCGCTTGATGTGGCTGCTTTTTCAAATGTGTATGACAATTTGATTGAGGTACGTCCAACGCCTGCTGGCTTTTTTTCTTTCCAGAATATTACCGCTGCCAATGTTTTAGGCTACGAAATTTCCTCCACATTTGCCTTCAACCAGCGGCTTTTGCTTCTTACGCTTTCCTACACGCATACCAATCCGATTGACTACACCGACGCAGCAAATGTTCGCTGGCTGCGATACCGCCACCGCCGACTGTTTTATGTCAATGCAGAAGCAAATGTTGGCTTTCTTACGCTTGAATGGAACTACCGCTTTCTCAGTCGCTTTGACACAATCGACCCTGAACTGATGCTTATCGTGCCTGACGGCAATCGCTTGGTCGATGCGCATATCTCAGATGCACGGCTTGGCACTCGATTTGCTTTCGGCACAGTTGGTTTTGTCGTCAATTTGATGGTGCGAAATCTATTTAACTACAACTATGTAGAGCAGCCGGGCAGCCTTGCGCCGATTCGCCATTTCATTTTGCAAGTGCGCGCCAGTGTGTAGCGCCGAAACGTCTCACTTTCTTCTTTCGTTAGGCTCGGAAACTGTGCACTATGCAAGTGTTCGTTCTCATTTCTCTGCTTTTCGCTTCCTTTGTGCTATACAGTGAAGCTCAAACTAAACCTGAGAATGCGCTCACCATGTCGCAAGTTACAAATGGGCAAACGGAGGTTATGACGGTTGGTGGCGGTTGTTTTTGGTGCGTAGAAGCCGTCTTCCAGCGAGTAGAAGGTGTCTTGAAGGTAGAGTCGGGCTACGCAGGTGGCACGGTGCCTAATCCAACCTATCAGCAGGTCTGCACCGGCACCACTGGACACGCAGAGGTCGTGCAAGTAACATTTGACCCAAAGAAAATTTCCTACAAAGAACTTTTAGAAATTTTTTTCCGCACTCATGACCCTACTACGCCTAATCGCCAAGGCAATGATGTAGGGCCTCAATACCGCTCCATTATTCTCTACCACAGTGAGGCGCAGCGCCAGATTGCTGAAGAGGTCATCCGTGAAACCAATGCTGCAAAAATTTGGCGAGACCCCATCGTCACAGAAGTGGTGCCTTTCACGGTTTTCTACAAAGCCGAAGCTTATCATCAAAATTACTACAACCAAAACCGCCTGCGTAATCCATACTGCATTTTTGTTATTGACCCGAAGGTAGAAAAACTGCGAAAGGAGTATAAAGCCAAGCTAAAAAAAGAATACGCCAAAGATTGAAGTTAGCTGCGTGATAGTTGCGTTTTGCAAGCTTGCGGGGACACGTTTTTGTGAGCGAGCAATAGGTTTGAACCATGTGCAACCTAATGCCCCAGGTAAATCGATTGGTCTGGAATAAACACCGTCACATCGCCATAGATGCGGCACTGGCACCCTAAGCGCGATTTGAGCGTCAGTCCGACTGCTTCATCGAGTTGCTCTTCTTCTTCTTCGCTCATCTCAGGTAAATTTTCCATTCCCTTCTCAATAATCACATGGCAAGTTGAGCAAGCACACGCGCCCCCGCAGTTGTGCTGCAGGCGAATCGCATTTTCCATACAGGCTTCCAGAATAGTCGTGCCTTCATCTACCTCTACTACACGCTCTACACCGGGCTGATTGTAAAAGTGGAAGGTTACCTTGTGGCGTGGCGTAGTTACCGCCTCAGGCTTCCCCAATGTGCTTGTTTGACTTGCACTCATTGCTGTCACTTATTTGTTGTTGTATCAGTGAGAACGCATTTAGAGGTCACTTCATTTCGGGCTTTTGGTTGTGCTCGGTTTAGCACTTACCTTTGCGCCCAGCTACTTTGGTCGGCTTCGGAAGCGCAACTCCATTTCGCGCACCTTTAGCTGCAGCTCCTCGAGAGGTAGTTGCAGGTAGTAGTTAACAAGGTCGCGAATCATCAGCATTCGCACATTGCTATCGGTGGTCAGTCCCTGCCGGCGCTTTTCTTCAATGATTTGCACGAGGTTGCCACTTGCCAACTCTTCGGCTGTCAGTACATACATTTCACTGCCCTTGTCATTTGCTGATTTAATCGCTAAGCGGTCAGGCGTAATGCTGGGCGGCGGCACACTTACGCCAGTCATTGGCACTGGCGCTTGTTGTGGTGCGGCTTGTGGCGCTGGAGCAGGTGACGCATGATGACTCTCTTCCGCTTCGCTTTGCGCTTGAATCATTTTGTTGGTGGTATCACGCAAGCGCTGCGAGAGAATTTTGATAAAGTTGAGTAGAATTTTAATTGCTTCATTCGGTCGGCTCTGAATCATCCGGTCGAAGTTATACTTCGGCATCACCAGCAGCTCAGAATACTCTCGCACAATAGCAGAGGCAGAACGCTTCTGTTGCTCGAAGAGCGACATTTCGCCTAACAAAGCACCCGGCCCTAAGGTAAGAAAGACCACATCCTCGCCTGCTGCGTTTTTCTTTGCCAAATCTACCTTGCCTGATAGAATCACATACATAATTTGACCGACAATTAAATTTTCTCTAAAGAGCACATAGCCGGGCTCAAAACTCTTGATAAAGGCATACTTGATAATTTGGTCCATTTCCTCAGGCGAGATCCCTTCAAAAATTGGTATGTTCGACGGGTCTATTTTTCGCATCTTTGCGGGATTGAAAGATCGTTGAAGATTGTTATATCGCGAATTTGGTCTGCGCACTTCTCTCTTTCTGCGCCGCCCAAGTAGTAATATAATTTTTTAGCGCCAATATCCATACCTTTGCGTTCCGTGCTGCCCAAAGCGGCAACTGCACCAAGTTTTCTATCGTAGCGTTGGGTTGCAAATGCCTGAAATCTATCCTAAACTGCGGTATGCTTTCATCGCTTTGCATTGTCCCAGTTCAGGCTGAACACAAAGCGCCGATTGGCGCACTGCTGCAAGAGACTGGCATGTTTCGGCCCGATGAAATTGCCGTTGCACTTGAACTGATTGATGAGACGCTTGCCCGCAATGGAAACCTTACGCCTGAAGATTACCACACTTTTGTGGCTCTTAGTGCCGAGCGTGTAGTAGGCTATGTGTGTTTTGGCAAAACACCGATGACCACTTCTACTTTTGACCTTTACTGGATTGCTGTGTCCCCGTCCGAGCAAGGCAAAGGCATTGGTCAGAGACTATTTGAATTTGCTTGCCAACGTATTCAAGAGATGGGTGGGCGACTGCTTGTAATTGAGACTGCCTCTCAGCCAAAATATGCGCCCACGCGTCAGTTTTATGAACGAATGGGCTGCACAGAAGTAGCCCGAATTAAAGACTTTTACAGCCTTGGAGACGACAAACTCATCTACACAAAATCACTCTAAGCGAGCGCTGGCTGAAGCCCCGATTGGCGTTTTTGATTCGGGTGTGGGTGGCCTGACAGTTGTGCGCCGCATTGTTGAGCGACTACCTACTGAGCACATCGTCTACTTTGGCGATACTGCACGTGTGCCATATGGTACGAAATCTGTGCCTACGATTCGCAAATATGCAGCCGAAAACACTGCTCTTTTGCTTCGGGAATCTCCCAAATTGATTGTAGTGGCTTGTAACACCGTCTCCGCATTAGCCTTAGATGTGGTGCAAGCAGTGGCAGCGGATATTCCAGTTCTTGGGGTCGTGACTGCTGGCGCTCGGCTTGCACTTGAGCGCAGCACGCATCGGCGCATCGGTGTAATTGGCACAGAAGCAACTATTGCTTCGCAAGCCTATCATCGAGAACTTTCTCGTCTTTGTCAGCATGCTACGATTGTCTCCAAAGCGTGCCCGCTATTTGTGCCACTTGCTGAAGAAGGTTTCACGACACATCGCGCCACTCACCTGATTGCGGAAGAATATCTCTCCGAATTGCGCAACGCTGGTATCGACACGCTTATCTTGGGTTGCACACACTACCCCCTCCTACGCAGCGTGATTGCCGATGTGATGGGAGAAGACGTCTTTATTGTTGACTCTGCTGAAGCCGTCGCTATTGAAGTCGAAACACTCCTTACACGGTCTGGGCTACTTAACCTCAGCAATACTATGCGCCGCACCAAATTTATGGTAAGCGACTTGCCGCAGAAATTTCATCAGCTTGCTGAGCGCTTCTTGGGCTTTGCGCTTAGCCAACCCGAGCTTATCCTATGGGATTCACTTTGAGCATATATGCTAAAACGCTCGCCGCTTTTGGTAAAGCCGTGCTGCTTCGTCTGCTGTTTTTACCAAACTTGGAATGTTAAGTGGCTTGGTGAAAAACTGATAAATGATGCGCTCCTTGAGATAAGGTTCCACTTTTTCAAAGTCCACAAAGCCTGACATCATAATGATGAAGATGTCTTTGTCCACCTCTTTGATTTTACGTGCCAGCTCTATCCCATTCATTTCAGGCATTGAGTAATCCACAATGCAGACAGCCACCTCTCCTTTATGTGCTTTCACAAAGTCTAAGGCTGGCTTGCCCGACGAGAAGGCTTCGGCTTTGCCCGTCATCGAAAAAAGCTGTTTGAGTGCCTCTAAGAGCTCGAGGTTGTCATCGACAATGACAATCATAAGTTTTTTAAGGTTAGCGTTGGTGAAGCGTTGAGGCTACATCAGGATAATCGGTGATGATGCCGTCGACGCCCATATCTAACAGGCATTTCATCTCGTCCAAATCATTGACTGTCCAAGGAATGAGTTTCATTCGTCGCTTGTGCACCTCCTCTACAAGTTCTGGTGTTACCAGTCGGTAGTATGGGCTGTAGATGTCGGGCGTAAAGCCTAATTGCCACAGGTTTTCATTCAGGCTCAGTGTATTGTCTACTAGCAGCGCAAGCGTGACAGTGGAATCAATAGCGCGCATCGCTTGGAGCGCTCGCACATCAAACGACTGCACGGTGGCACGCGTGAGCATTCCTGCTTCATATAGCTCCTTGTAGAGCAACTGAGCAAATTCTTCGGGTGAAGGGTGGAATTTGCCGTCGCCCTCTGGGGTGCTTTTGATTTCAATGTTGAAGCGTACAGGTGGTAAGTTATGTTTTAGGCAATATGCCTCTACCTCACGAAACACTTCCGAGAGCAAAGGCTTAATAGCTGGCATTGCCTGCTGCTTGGGAAAGCGGGCGTGTCCACGCTTGCCTACGTCAAAACGCAGTATCTCATCGTAGGTCATCTCATAGATGTTGAATTGCTTTTCCTCGCTCTTCTCAACTGGTTTGCCCGATGGGGCAGTGCTAATCTCGTGTGAAAACCACGGCTCGTGTGAGACCACTACTCGACGGTCTTTTGAGATGACCACATCACATTCTAAGGTTGTCACGCCATACTCTAAGGCTTTGAGAAAGGCAGGAATAGTGTTCTCAGGCAAAAGTCCACGTGCGCCACGGTGTCCTTGCAAATCAAAGGCTCTGCGTTGGGGTGCTTGCGTCATAGAGGGTGATGGTGTTATGCTTGCGCAGCCCAGTAGGCATATTGCAATGCAGCAGATTAGTTGTTGAGCTGCCATTTCTAATCTGACTTGGCTTCAATTCCCAAACGTTTCATCTGGTAGCGGAGTACATGGCGTTCAATACCCAAGAGCTTTGCGGCTCTCAACTGATTGCCCTCAGTTTGTGCTAGCGCTGCTAAGATGTGCTCACGCTCAATTTGCTCGAGGTAATCTTTGAGTGAAAAGTGTTCTGGAATTTTTATCGGCTCTTTTTCTTTGTGCGCATTTGCTGCACCAGATGTATGGGTTGCATTGGCTACAGGCTTAGTGGGCATTTCCACTTTGAGTGCTAAGTGCTCAGGCTGAATGCAAGCACCACTGGGCGCGACAATGACCGCACGCTCGACGGCATTTTTCAGCTCCCGCACGTTGCCTTTCCATTGGTAAGAGAGCATCGCTTGGATGGCTTCATCGGAAAATTCCAAACGCTTGCGCATAGCGTGGGAGAAGGTATTGAGAAAGAAGTCTGCCAGTTGCAAAATGTCATCGGGTCGCTCTCGCAATGGTGGCAGTGTAATCGGCATCACCTGTAAGCGGTAGTAGAGGTCTTCACGGAATTCACCTTTTTCAATAGCCAGTGCAAGGTCTTTGTTAGTGGCCGCAATGATGCGTACATCGGTCTTAATATCCCTTAGGCCTCCTATGCGCCGGAACGATTTAGAATCCATTACTTTCAAAATTTTAGCTTGCGTGGCTAACGGCATATCACCAATCTCATCGAGGAAGATTGTGCCACCATCAGCGTATTCAAACAGCCCAATTTTTTTGCTGCGTGCATCGGTAAACGCACCTGGCTCGTAGCCAAATAGCTCTGACTCCAGCAAGTTATCTGGAATCGCTGCGCAGTTAATCTCCACAAAAGGCTTTTGCTTGCGTGCCGAGTTGAGATGCACGAACTTGGCTACATGCTCCTTGCCTGTGCCACTCTCTCCCAGAATTAGGACAGTTGTGTCGTTGGTTTGTGCCACTTGTGCAGCCAGCTCATAGACTCGAGTCATCTGTGGCGATGGACAGAGGATAAATTCTGAATCAGCGATGCGCTTGGCGGCACTTTCACGCAGGAAGCGAATTTGATTTCTCAGCGAGATTTTCTCAGCCAGCTTGGCTACCGCTAACTTGAGCACATCTAACTCAAAAGGTTTCAGCAAATAGTCTGCTGCTCCCAAACGCAGAGCTTGCACCGCAGTTGGCACGGAGTTGTAAGCCGTTAGCATCAAGACCTGCATGCTTTCATCGAGCTTGCGTAGCTCGGTGAGCAACTGCAGCCCGTTCATATCGGGCATCATAAAGTCCAAAATTGCAATGTCAGGGGCAAATTTCTTTGCGATACTCAGTGCCTCTCTGCCATTGCTTGCGGTCTCTACCGTGTATCCCTCTTCTGAGAGTGCCTCTTTGATGAATGCTAAAATGGTATGCTCGTCGTCGACAACCAGAACCGTTGTCATACCTCACTTTCCCAGCAGAATATTGGGTTAAATGATTTCGGTGTGCACTTCCCTTGTTTGTGCCCTTGGGCAGAATCGAACTGCCGACACACGGTTTAGGAAACCGCTGCTCTATCCACTGAGCTACAAGGGCAAGCTATGTCTGACTTTACTACGCTGAGACTTGCCGCACGACTTACTTTGCCTGCACGCTGAGAGAGCGGCGCAAAACTTGTTTTCGGCGTTCAGGGTTTACTTGGCAATATAACCGTTTTTAGCCGATAACGAAACACTTTCTTTGAAATGTGGCGCAAGGCTTTCTTGGCATCGGCCGTCATCGTTGCCTTTTCCTTTGCAGCCTTTGTTGCGTGCCAGCAGCGCAGCGAGTTTGACTATGCCTCACCAGCCTACTCGCTGCTTTTCCCGAAAGACCACGCCGCTCATCCGTCTTTCCGAACTGAGTGGTGGTATTACACGGGACATCTCCGTGCTGCAAGCGGACAGGAATTTGGCTACCAGCTCACTTTCTTCCGCACTGCTCTTTCTCTTGCCGACCAGCCGCACACCGACGGCGGCGCCCGCAAGCAAATCTATTTTGCCCACTTTGCGATTACTGACGAGACAAACGGTAAGTTCTACCACAAAGAAAAACAGTCGCGTGGCACTTTCGGCGATGCAAACGCACACACTGAGTATTACAAGGTCTTCATCGGTAATTGGTCCGTGCAAGATCTCGGCAAATACACGCTGCTCCAAGCTGAAACAGACACAATTGAGCTCACGCTTATTCTCGAACCCTTAAAACCAGCTGCCCTGCACGGTGAAAAAGGTTACTCGCAGAAAGGTGAGCTTTCTCAAAATGCCTCCATGTATTACTCCTACACGCGCCTTAGGTCTATTGGTGCGCTCACGGTGCAAGGACAGCGCTACCTTGTCGAGGGTGATAGCTGGCACGACCATGAATTCGGCACATCACAGCTTGAGCCACAATCTGTCGGTTGGGATTGGTTTTCTATGCAGCTCTCCGATAGCACAGAACTCATGCTCTTTTGCATTCGCCAAGCTGATGGCAGCATCAACCGCTTCTCTAGCGGCACATTTATTGACCAAAGCGGTCAAACGCAGCACCTGCACAAGGAAGATTTTGCCGTAGAAGTCTTAGAGACCTACACATCGAAGAAGTCTGGCGCGACTTATCCTGCCAAGTGGACCGTGCGTGTGCCGAAGCTAAGATTTGAAGCCACACTTGCACCGACGGTGCAAGACCAAGAGCTGCTTACGGAAGAATCCACGCGCATTACTTATTGGGAAGGAAGCGTTAAAATTACAGGTATGTGCAACGGTCAGCCTCTTTCAGGCAAGGGTTATGTGGAACTTACAGGTTATGCCAAACCAATTAGCTTTTAACGAAACAGAGAGCGAGACACTATGTTTGACAAATTGCCCAAAGCAGCTTTCCTGCGACAAGACAACTCACCCGACGAGATTTTTTACAGCATTCCACGCTTTGTTACGCACATTGATGACGGTGCTATTGCTGCCGTGACACAACTTTACCGTGAATACTTTCCGCCCGACTCAGCCATTTTGGACTTGATGAGCAGTTGGGTGAGCCATCTACCAGAAGAGATTTCCTATCGTCGTGTGGTGGGCTTAGGCATGAACCGAGAGGAGCTGGCTGCCAACCCACGCCTGACCGAGTTTGTGGTGCACAATCTCAACACCAATCCAAAGTTACCGTTTGGCGATGAGGAGTTTGATGCCGCTGGCATTTGCGTCTCAATTGATTATCTCATTGACCCTATTGCTGTGCTGCGCGATTTAGGGCGCGTCATGAAGCCCAATGCCCCCGTAGTGATTACCTTTTCTAACCGCTGCTTTCCCACCAAAGCCATTTTGATATGGCTCTACACCGACGATTTACAGCACTTGCATCTGGTCAAGCGTTTCTTGGAAGAGGCTGGCAATTGGTATCAGATTGAGTGCTTAGACCGCAGCCCAGCGCAAGGCGACCCGCTTTATGCAGTTGTGGCGCGGCGCAAGCCATAGCCCCTTTGCCTTTACGAAATCGCTCACCCTACTTTTCAACTCTTGCCGCCTTGCAACGTTTTCATATCGCTTAAAGGTTTGCTACATTTGCCGCTCAAAAAAGCACTGACAGACCATGTTTGAACCTGAACGCGAGCGTATCAAAGCGCTCAACGAGCGAATGCAGTCGCTCCGGAGGTTTCTTTGACATCGATGCGCGCCTTGCCAAAATCGCAGCACTGGAAGCACAAACTGCCTCAGATACTTTTTGGAATGACAGCATCGCAGCACAGAAGGTTTTGAAAGAAATTGCTGACCACAAGTCTTGGACAGAGACCTTTCTGCGCATTGAAAATGCCCTTAAATCCGAAGCCGAAGCCTTAGATGTCGCCGCTGAATTGGGTGAAGAAAGCTATCAGCAAGAAGCAAGTGCGCATCTTGCAAAGTTGGAGTCCGAAGTTCGCGCCCTTGAGCTTCAAAATATGCTCTCTGGCCCTGACGACAAGCGCAATGCAATTCTGACCATTCACGCAGGGGCTGGTGGTACGGAGGCACAAGACTGGGCTGAGATGCTTTACCGAATGTATATGCGCTGGGCAGAGCGGCGTGGTTACAAGGTCTACACCGATGATTATCAAGAAGGCGAAGGCGCAGGTATCAAAACCGCCACACTGGAAATTATTGGCGACTACGCATACGGGTATTTGAAGGCTGAAAATGGGGTGCATCGTTTGGTGCGCGTCTCACCGTTTGATGCCAATGCGCGCCGGCATACTTCTTTTGCCAGCGTCTTTGCTTATCCCGAAGCACCCGAAGACGCCCCTATCGAGATTCGTCGAGAAGACCTGCAGATTGAAACTTTCCGCAGCGGTGGCAAGGGTGGACAAAATGTCAACAAAGTTGAGACCGCCGTGCGTATTACGCATATTCCAACTGGCATTGTCGTCGCCTGTCAGCAAGAGCGCTCGCAACTTCAAAACCGTGAGCGTGCGCTCAAGATGCTTAAATCTCGCCTCTATCAGCTCAGGCGTGAAGAAGAAGAAGCCAAACGGCGCGAAATTGAAGGCAAGAAGAAAAAAATCGAGTGGGGGTCGCAGATTCGCAGCTATGTCTTCGATGACCGCCGGGTCAAAGACCACCGCACCAACTATGAGCGCTATGATGTGGAAAATGTAATGGACGGCGACATTGACGATTTCATCGAGCGCTACCTAATGGAATTTGGCGACTGAGCGAATTTACCTAACTTTGCGCCACTTTTTGCACCGATAGCTCAATTGGATAGAGCACCAGACTTCGACTCTGGCGGCTGGGGGTTCGAGTCCCTCTCGGTGCACAAGTTACCTATCCGCTGAGCTGTATGTTCACTGCTACCACTCTACGCTCTGACGCGTGCCAAATCCAACCCCGTAGTAGATTGCGTTTAGCAAAAGCCGCTCAGTAGCGTGAAAATACGCCCGAAAGTTTGGCTCCCCTGCAAATAGGATTACTTGTCCTCGTCCTTTAGCTTCTCGCATCAGGTAGCCTGTTTTCGCCCACCCTGCACGCGCTTCTGGCCACAGCAATCCTGACACTCGCAAGTTTTCAGCATCCGCAAAGCGCCCGACCGTCTCCACAGGTGGTTTGGAAAGGTAGATATGCGGCGTTGCGATTGTCGCTGCGACTTTTTCACCCGCCCCAAACGCTAACCAATGCTCCTCATTGAGCTTGACGGTGAGCAAAGCTCCGCGTGGCATAAAGAGCCTGATGCGCTCATCTTCGCGCTGCAAGGCTTCATCATCTTTTTTCTCAGGCTTTTCTTCTTTACTGGGCTTTGGGGTTTCTCTGCGTTGAGGCTCCCAAATCTCAAGGCTATCGAGTTTTTTGCCTATGCTCTCCTCGAGTTGCAACGCTGCTTCGTAGCTTTGCAAGGCTTTCAGAGCCTGACTGCGGAGTCGCACGCTAGTCAGCGACTGCGCACTATCAGCCAGAAAAGCTGCCGCATCCTCAATCGCAATCAGTGTGCCACCTTGCTCCACCCATCTTTCGAGCGCCTTTGCACCTTTTGTGCCGATGGAGTATTGGTAATTGCCGCTCGGCATAATTAGCACATTGTATCGCTGTAAGTCATACCGAGAGAGTGCATTCGGATTGAGAAGCGAGACGCGCTGCCTTAGACGCGCATCTAAAAGATGCCAAATCGGGGCAAAACTGGTTGGCTCTACCCCATCACCAACAAGAATACCAATTTTAGGCGCATAAAGTAGCACAAATTCGTTGCCACCTAAGTCTGGTCCTTTGCTGGCTCGCGCTGTGCTGACACCATAGAATGTAACTCCTGTCTCTTTGGCAATCTCGGTGAGGGTCTGCAGTAGCGAAGGTGGATTTTCATTTTTGCGAAGCAGCAGTGCCCCGCGCGGGTAACTTCTTCCAGCTATCTCAAACGGCTTGCGTGCTGCATAGACTTTGCAATCCTTTGCCAAAAGCCGTGAGAGCGCCCACATGGCTCGTTCATCGGTGGCATCTAACAGAAAGCCATATCGAGCATCAGGATTTTCCAGCTTGCCTTGCGGCGAAGTAGGCATTGCTGCCGGTTTGGCTGGCACATTCGGCAATGTGCGACTCCAATAACACTCCAGTCCGTAGGCGATTGGCATTGACCACCCCGTTACATCATAGATTTTTGACTCACCATTTTTTTCCAGCTCATACCGCTCTTCTTGCAGAAACGACAGCGGCATGCGCGGGTCGAATTCCATCATCACTTTGGCGAGCCTACCATTAGGCTGATTTAGGCGCACAATCAGCGTCCCTTTTGGAAAATTGCGCACGGTTGCCTTGCCGCTCCAGTAGTCGACTGCGTTAATAGAAAACTCTTGCTCTGCAATCTCCACCTCAATTTTGTGCATCAGCAGCTTTTCCAACATCCGCTCCACGCGCGTGATTTGAGCTGTTGGCACGATGAAGAAAGCGGCAGGGTCGTTTGCGCCACGCGTTGCCCCCTCTTTACGCAGCGCAAAAAAATCTCTCAGCAGCTCTGTGCGGTTGTTTGCCGCAGTGGTTAGGTTTGCCAGCGAGCTGACAAAATGATGATGCACCGCCTCACGATAGGTTAGCAGAGAGCCGTCTGGGCGCCTTACCAGCGAGCCTTGTGTTGAGGCTTGTTCGTAGAGAATCCCCACTGCCCCAATGTAGAGCGCATAAGAAGAGCCATAGCCCGCATACCACTCATCGAAAATCTCGCGAGTGTAGTAGCTCCAGCCGTATTGGTCAAACGCCTTAGCTTGCTCATCGCTAAAAATTTTCCACCACTTTTTGGTGATGTTTGAGATGTTGGGATTAATCGGTTCACTTGGTGGATTGAAGTAGTAAGTTTGGTCAGACCCCATTTCGTGAGCATCCACAATGAGTTGCGGTCGCCACGCCTGAATGGCTTTTACTCGTGCTTGGCTTTCTGGCGTTACCAACGCCAGCCAGTCCCGATTCATATCAAAGAGGTAGTGATTGAAGCGTCCACTGGGAAAGCCGCCTGTGTGGTTGAGGCTTTGTGCATCAGGATTCGGCACACTGCCTGACCACTGCACAAACTGCTGAATCGCACGCTCTCTGCCATCAGGATTTTCAACTGGCTCAATAATCACTACCAGCGCTTGACGCAGTTTTTCGGTCGCTGCATCTTTGCCTGCTGCAAGATGGTAGGCCACCTGCAGTGCGGCATCTGAGCCAGAGAGTTCATTGCCGTGCACGGTGTAAGCCAGCCAGACAATCGCTGGTAGCTTCTCCGATAGGGCATTCGCTTCTGTGGTAGAAAGCTTTCCTGAAGCCAGTTTCTCTATATCACTTCGAATTGCCGTCAGCCGTGCCAAATTTTCTTGTGAGGAAATGACTGCATAAATCATTTTGCGCTTCTCGAAGGTCTCGCCGAAGGTTTCAATCCTTACCAGCGGCGATTTTTCAGCCAGCGTTTGGAAGTAGCGCACGATGTCGCTATGCCTTGTCGCCTGTGAGCCTAATGGGTAGCCTAATACCGCATCAGGTGTTGGAATTGCAGGGTCGTAACTTGCATTCGGGTAAAAGGGCGGCGGCTCCATTTCTTGCGCCAGTATCCTTTCGGTAAAGAACAGCATGAGGGTGAGCACACGCAGTAGTTTTTTTGACATAGCAATGAACAGTTAAAGTTGATGGAATTGACAAAGATACGACCTGCTGCAGTCTTTTAGAGCGTCGCCTTTGACGATACTGCCTCAGCTTGAACGCTTTGCTTTCTGCAGCGCCTACCAGCTTAGCACTTTACGAATTGGTTTTCACCTGACAATTGTTTTTATTTCAAGTCCAGCCAAGTCGAAACTTGCAAGACTGTGTAGCGCGCAATACAGAGGCGTAAACCAAATGCTGAGAGGTGAAAGCTATGGCAATGATTGTTCAAATAGAAGAAGAGCACTACCTCAAGCTCAATGAACTTTTGGAACTCTGCAGAGCCAAACTGCACCGCTACGACGAGACGCTGATTCGCAAGGCGTTCTTTATGTGTTACCGTGCGCATAGCTCTGTAAAGCGTGCCTCTGGTGAGCCTTACTTTTATCACCCCGTTGAGGTTGCCAAAATTATGCTGGAAGAAATTCCGCTTGACGATGTCTCTGTAGCGGCAGCGTTGTTACACGATGTCGTAGAGGACACGGAATACACGATTGATGACATTCGTGATGAATTTGGCGATGAAGTGGCGACGATTGTGGAGGGGCTGACAAAAATTTCCGATGTTTTTGCGAATCGTGAAATCAAGGAAGCAGAGAGCTTTCGCAAGATGCTGCTTTCGATGATTCACGACATTCGTGTCATTCTCATCAAGTTTTGCGACCGCCTACACAATATGCGCACCTTAGATGCGCTCCCCCCGCATCGCCAAGTGAAAATTGCCACCGAGACGCGCGACATCTATGCGCCTTTTGCACACCGCTTTGGCTTAGGCAAAATCAAAATCGAGCTTGAAAACCTTGCCTTCAAGTATCTCGACCGAGAAGCATATGATGACTTGGTGGAAGCCTTGAAGCTCACTCGCGCAGAGCGCATGGCATACCTCGAGACCGTGATGCAGCCGATTGAAAAAGAACTGCGTCAGCGCGGCTTTGACTTTGAGATTGTCGGTCGACCGAAGCACCTTTACTCCATCTACACCAAGATGCGCACGCAAAATAAGTCGCTTTCTGAAATCTATGACCTCTACGGCATTCGCATCATTCTCAATTCAGACAATCCATCGGATTGCTTTAGCGTCTACGGCTACATTACCCAGATTTTCCAGCCTGTACCTGAGCGCTTTAAGGACTATATCTCTGTGCCGAAGCATAATGGCTACCAGTCGCTACACACAACGATAATTGGTCCGAAAGGCAGAATGGTGGAAGTGCAGATTCGCACGCGCAAAATGCATGAGTTTGCTGAAAACGGTGTAGCGGCACACTGGCGATACAAGGAAAAGGTCAGCACCAAAGATGAGGCAATTGACTCGCTGATTCGCTGGGCGCGTGAGTTAATTGAGAATGCTGACTCTGCCTCCGCTTTTATGGAAGGCTTCCGAATGAATCTTTATCAAGATGAGATTTATGTCTTCACGCCCAAAGGTGATATGAAAGTTTTACCGCGCAACGCTACGCCTGTTGATTTTGCCTTTGAGATTCATACGGAAATTGGTATGCGCTGCATCGGCGCAAAGGTAAATGGTAAAATCGTTGCGCTCAACACCAAACTTAAATCTGGTGACCAAGTTGAAATCATCACTTCCAAACATCAGACTCCTAAAGCTGACTGGGAAAAATTCGTTGTTACGCACAAAGCCAAGCTCAAAATTCGCCAGTTTCTCAATGAAGAGCGCCGCACACAAATTGAAGAAGGACGCACCATTTGGGCAAAACTCATTGAGAAAACCAAGAAAGCTATCAGTGAAAGCGAACTGGTTAGGCTTGCTCGGCACTATGGGTTGCCCACTGTAGCGGACTTTTTCCGTGCAATTGCTGCCAAAGAAATTAACCCCGAGAAAGCTCTGCACGAGCTTTCACAGCCCGAGCAGAAGCCAGAAAAGCAGGTTATTCGCTACACGGACTTTCTCAAAGATGCGCGCCAAACCCATGCGCTGGTTGCAGACCGGTCTAATGAGCCAGTGGTCATTGAAGGAATGAACGGTATTGCCTTTGGGTATGCAAAGTGCTGCAATCCCGTGCCCGGCGATGAAATTATCGGTATTGTAACCGCTGGGGGTATCGTCAAGATTCATCGTCGCAATTGCCGCAATGTCAACAATGAGCAAATTCTAAAAAGCGGTAAGCTGGTTTCCGTCAGTTGGAAAGCCAGTCCCACAAATGAATTCTTGGCAGGGCTGCGCATCTTCGGCGAAGACAAGATGGGAATGACTAACGAAATCACACAAGCAATTCTTAAGACGGAGACCAACATTCGCAGTATTGCACTTAATGCTAAGGACGGGATATTCGAGGGCACAGTGGTTGTCTATGTCAAAGATATTGCGCATCTCAGTCGCTTAGTGGAACGCATCAAGCGCATTGATGGTGTCTTTACTGTAGAGCGATTCTCAAATGCGTAACTTCACCCACTCATCACTTTGCTTCTTCTTTACTGATGCACACTGATGAGTTTGAGTTACACCTTCACTTTCGCTTCTTCGGTAAGTAGGTTAGCATAGAGCCGAGTCTTTCATCAAACACTGTTTCTGCCACCGCGCGCAAGTCTTTTGGCATTACTGCATCAATTCGCTCAATGATTTCGTCGCTGGAAAGAATTCGACCAAAGTAATACATATCGCGTGCAATATGCGAGATGCGGCTCGACATACTCTCTTGCGCCATAATCACCCCGCCTTTCAGTTGTGCTTTGGCCAGTTCTAATTCTTTTGCTGGCACGGTTTTCTCTGTCAGCTTATCTAACTCCCTGCGAATGGATTGTATAGACTGCGACACCTTCTCATAATCCGTGCCCATGTAGATGCTCAGCATATTGGTCTCATCATAGTGATGCAGCGACGAAAAGACGGTGTAAGCCAAGCCTTGTTTTTCACGTAGCTCCAAATTCAGCCTCGAGCTCATTCCGCCGCCTAAGACCATATTGAGCAAATGCGCTGCATAGTAGGTCTCGTCGTTTCGCGCCATTGGGAAACCCAGCATAATGTGTGCCTGCGAGATTGGCTTTACTTTCTCTTTCACGAAGGGTCGGTATGTCTCGTGCAAGTAGGCTTGACGCAGTCGCCCATTGCCCTGTCGACGCTTTGGAATATACTTCTCTGCCAGCGCCAGCATGGCCTTGTGTGATACATTGCCTGCCGCTACCAGCAACATCTTGTTGGTTGTGTAGGCTTCGCTCAGGTATTCCTGAACTGCAGCGCGTGTAAAAGCCCGCACCGTCTTTGGCGTGCCTGCAATTGGTAAGCCAAGTGGGTGGTTGGGGTAAAACAGCTCATCAAATTCATCGCTAATTAGTTCATCAGGCGTATCCTCAATGCTTTTGATTTCTTCAATGATGACGTCTTTTTCTTTTTCAAGCTCTTCGTCTGGGAAAGTGGGGTTAAAGACCAAGTCAGCCAGCACATCTACAGCGACACGCACATATTCATCCAAGACGCGTGCATAAAAGCAGGTTTGCTCCTTGCTGGTATAAGCGTTTAGGTAGCCGCCCACGCGTTCTAAGCTCTTTGAGATTTCAATGTAGTCTCGCTTCTTTGTGCCTTTGAACACCATGTGCTCAATGAAGTGCGAGATGCCATTCAGCTCTGCGGATTCGTCACGTGAGCCAGTGCCGACCCATAGCCCAACGGAGACGCTTCGGACGGTCTTCACTGTCTCCGTAATCACGGTTAAACCATTTGGAAGCGTGGTCATCTCTGCCGTTGAGGGCAGTGCTTGCAACGGCGATGATGAAACCAACTTTGCCTTATGCATAGCCCCAAAGTAAATTGATAAGAGAAAAACCGTAGCAGCGACAAAAAAGTTTGAGCGAATATAAAGCGGCTATCTATGACGCAAAAGAAAAATTACTTTGAGCTTTTTGGCTTGCCTGAAACCCTTAACCTTGATGTCAAGGAATTGCAGAAACGCTTCTATGCCCTTTCTCGTGCTGTGCACCCCGACTTTCACCAGACGGCTACAGAGGCACAAAAAACGCTGAGCTTAGACGCATCGTCTGAACTTAACCAAGCATTTTTGACCCTCAAAGACCGCGAAAAGCGCCTGCACTATGTGATTAACACCTACTTAGGTGAGCTAAGCGATGCTGAAAAAAAACAAACGCCCTCCGAGTTACTTATGCAACTTATGGAAATCCGCGAGAAACTTGAGGACTTCAAGCACCGAAAGGATGATGCTACACGCATCGACTTACAGCGTGAGGTTCAAGCACTTCGCAATGAGCAACAGCGTATTGACGAAGCAATTAATAACCTTATGACGCAATTCGACCAAGCCACCACAGAAGAGACTAAACGGCAAGTGCTTGCCCAGATTCGCAAATGGTTACTGAAGAAAAACTACCTTCGCTCGCTTGCCAGCTCAATAGAAAGCGAGCTTAATCCATCCGAAGTCTGAGCGCAAAGGCTAAATGAACATTCTCATCACGGGTGCAACGGGTTATATTGGGGTAGCACTGGCAGAATACCTACATCGCCATTATGGGCGAAGCATTGCGCTGCTTGCACTTTCTCGCCCAAGTTCGCCACGTGAACGGCTCTCGCACTTGCCGATTACATTTCTTAGCGGCGACCTTACTGAGGCAGTCTCCGTCTGGCGTGCTATTGAGAAAGCCGACGTGGTTTTCCATGTTGCTGGGTTGGTCTCCTACCAGCAACGTGACTACCAGCGGCTCTACCAAACGAATGTAATGGGCACTCGCAATGTGGTGGATGCTTGTCTGCGAAGTAAAGTCAAGCGGCTTATCCACACCAGCTCGACGGCTGCCATCGGCGTGGTAAGCAGGTTAAACACGGAGCAAACACCTTTTCAGAGCTGGCAAATGCGGATTGGTTATATGGCATCGAAGTATTTGGCGGAGTTGGAAGTCTTACGGGGCGTTGCCGAAGGGTTAGATGCAGTTATCGTCAATCCGGGCATCGTAATTGGCGAGGTTCGGGGAATTGATAATGCCACCTCTCGACTGATTCGACAAATTTTCCGTGGTGAAATTCCCTTCTACCCCACTGGCGGCGCAGGTTTTGTCGACATTGAAGATGTCGTCGCTGCGCATCACTTAGCTTGGCACAAAGGTCAGTGTGGAGAGCGGTATATCATTGTGTCAGAGAACCTCTTGTATCAGACGCTGTATGAGCATCTTGCTCAGCTGGGTGGACGCAGTCGCACGGCTGTGCCCCTTAGCCGCACTTTAGGTCGCATCTTCGCACTCAGCGCTGAGATGATTTCTATACTCTTTGGCATTGATACACCAATCGCGCTCGACAGCGTGCGCCTTTCAGAGCGCGTGCTTTTCTACGACAATACCAAATCGCGCCAAGAATTAGGTCTCACCTACCAGCCCATTGAAAAAACGCTGGAAACCCTTCTCTTTTCTTCGTATAAGTTTCAGTTGCAACGCTTCTCGAGCATGAGTGCAGGCTAACTAAACTTTGAAAGCGATGAAGCACATCTTTAAGTTTTTCTCTGCTGCTGCACTGTGGGGGCTTATGGCATCGTTGCTATGGGCTCAACCTTCGGGTTTACAGCCCGGCGCCGTCGTGCCGAATTTTACTCTGCCGACTATTGACGGTGAGCTATACTCGCTCTATGCGCAGAAGGGTAAAAAGGGGTTTGTGGTGGTGTTCATCTCGACCCAATGCCCTGTCTCCAATGCCTACAATGCGCGCTACATTAAGCTGGCAGAGATGGCCAAACAAAGCCTGATAGAATGGATTGCCATCAATCCAAATGAAACAGAGCCACTTGATGAAGTGCGTTTGCACGCTCGAGAAAAAGGCTTTCCCTTTCCCGTTCTAAAAGATGAGGGCAACCGCGTCACTGACCTTTTTGGTGCGAAATACACGCCAGAAGTTTTCCTACTGGACGCCAATTTCCGATTGCTCTATCGTGGCCGTATTGACGACAACCAACGCGAAGAGCGAGTGGTGTCCAAAGATTTGGAAGAAGCTATTGCAGCATATTTAGCTGGCTTGCGCGTGCCCAATCCTGTTACAACTGCACGTGGCTGCCTTATCAAACGCTCTTCTTGAAGTCAGTTACCAAGACTGATTTGCTAAAACTCAATGCCCAAGCGTGCTGGCACGCCTTCATCAAAGTAATGCTTCACTTTTCGCATTTCGGTAATTAGGTCTGCGCGCCGCTCCAGTTCGTCCCAGATTTTGTGCCCTGTCATGACCAGCTCGCATGGTCGTCCTGCTGCTTCGTAGCAATCGAGCAATTCTATCAGGTCAGATGGCTTCAGCAGGTTGTAGGCTACGGCGGCTAAGGCTTCATCGAGCACCAGCAAATTGAGATTTCCGCTTTTGATAAAGGCTCTTGCTACCTCCAATCCACGCTGCGCTTCTTTTAGGTCTTCGTCTTGGTTTTTGAATCGAAACGTGCCATCTGGCATCATTCGCTCGCAACCTGTTGGCACCAGTTCAATAGGGTAGCCAATGTCTCGAAGTTTGCGCAAAATCAATCGCTCAGAGTAGTGTTCATTTTGTCCATCGTAGCCTTTGTCGAACTGCACAATTGCCACTCGGTGGCCTGCTCCTAATGCGCGAATTGAAAGCCCAATGACGGATGTGGTTTTGCCTTTGCCGTATCCGTAGTAGAGGTGAATTTTATGCATTCGTTTATGTGCGATGGTTGGAAGGTTTTAGTATGAAACGCTCAGCGTTAGACGAACATTTCTGCCGGGCATTGGGAAGCTGCGAATGACCTCATACTGCTCATCAAACAGATTGTTGATGTCCAGCTTCAGCGCTGCCGTGAGTTCCCACAGCCGCTCTTCCGTGCGCAACGACACATCGCTTAGCATATAGGGTGGCAGCAGGTTTGCTATGATATTTTCACCCAGCTGATAGCGATACCCCACATAACTTTGCATCCAAACCAGACTCCACTTCCCCCACGACGCAGAGAGCATCAGCATTGCATACTCAAACGGCGTGTAAGCAATTTGATTGCCGAAGGTCGGGGAGTCAGGCGTCACATCTGTAACGGTCTGGTAGGTATAGTTTGCAGTAACCGCCCACTCAATCCCTAGCCACTTTTTGAAGAAGAGTTCCAAGCGTACATCCACTCCCCATGCCTCTACCACCGCAATGTTTTGCATTGACCAATTGAATGCATCACGCGGAATGGCCAAAATTTTATCGGTTGTCAGATTGCGAAATCCATCAAGGCGAAGCGCAGCGTATTGGAACAGGTCTGTCGCCAAAAGTTCGTAGCCAAGTCCTAAGTTGAATAGTTCTACGCGCTCAGGTCTGAGATTTATGTTTCCGACGCGTGTGTAGTAGAGGTCGTTGAAGGTTGGCATTCGAAAACTCTGCTTATAGGCTGCACGCGTGCGAAACCCAATATCCCGAAACGGCTTAAACGCCATAGCCAGTGTGGGCAACAGCACGCTTCTTTTCGGCGCTGCTTCTCCACGCACGGTTGTTTCCTGCACGAAGACCGAAAGAAGACTTGCATCTACACTCCATCCTTCCTCTCGGACTTTAGCCCCTACGGCTGTGTAGCTTGAAAAGCGCGTTGGTTTTGCAAATTGCCACAGCGTAGCATCTAAGTCGTTGAGCACTGCGTCGCTAGCGGCTGCGAGCGTTAGGGCTGCTGCTGGCTTAAAACAAATGCTTACCGAAAGGTAGCCCTCGCGCTGGGTGTAGCGGTCATCAATGCCATCTAAGCTCAGTGCCAGTGGGTCGATGAAACGCAGATAATTATGTGCGGCTTTGGCATTGAGCGCCATGCGGACTTGACTTGCCAGTTCCGTCTCAAATGTGGCTTGTGCAAACGCATCACGCGTCCACAGTCGCTGCTGTGAATTTTCAAAGTTGCCGATGATTGCTGCGTTAGGTAGTCCTCGCTCTGAGTCATAAAAGTATGCTTTGGCACGCAGCGTGGTTTTGCTGGCAAGCTTAGTGGCAAGGTCGAACTCCAGACGCGTCGTGTGCACATCGCTATTTCGGCGCTGCAGTGGAATTTGCTGGGCGCCGTCACGAAAAAGGTAACGGTATTGCCCGCTGGCTGTTTGTCGCTCGAAGCTCAATGCACCTCTCAGCCATTTGCTGGCAGAGAGGTCAGCACTGGCGCTGAGTCCGAAAAAATCAAATGACCCCAGTTGCAACATTGCTCGCATACTCAGCATTTTTGAGCTTTCACTGGCTTGCGAGCGGCTGGTGATACTTAGTAGACTTGCGCTGGCATATGCTCGCGCTGGACTAAGGTCATCGGTCGGATTGCCTTGCGAGAGTTCAATGCGAGCCACATTTTCCAGAGAAAACTTGCTGAGATCAATCTGTCCTGTCTGCGTGTCCGAGATTTTAATGCCATCGAGCTGCACGGTCGTGTGTTCTGCGCCCAAGCTGCGGACAGAGATGGTTTTCAGCCCACCAATCCCGCCATAGTCTTTTAGCATCACGCTCGGGAGTTGTCGTACGGCATCCGCAAGGCTATTGGCGGAAGTTTTTACCAGTTCCTCTTGCGACAGGCTCTCGAGCGGAATAGGTGATTCGGCAGGACGCACGGCACGCTTAGCGCGCACCTCCAGCTCCCGTCCCTCTACGCTCTTAATGGAGTCTGGCGTATGTGCATACACTTGCACAGCTATCGCAATGCAGGTCAGTATAACGAGGCATTCGCTGCGCATTCTATTACGCAAATCTCAGGGTTATGGTGAATGTTCACGCACCACTTTGCAGCCCTCAGAGCTTGGCAAGGTAAGGTCTTCTCTGAAGGCATAGCGTCAAGCCCCCTTTTGTGCAGACGCAAAATTCTTTACCAGCGCAATAGAGCTGCCATTCCTCCCATTTCCTTCAGCAGACGTGTTTCTGCTTCACCACAGACGAAGTCAATATCTGTCCCATAGGTTGATGCGACCTCGAAGGCATAGTCCTTGATTGACACTTGAATTGGCTGCTGGCACAATCGGTCTGCAATGTCTTTGGTCGCAGCTAAATACTGGTCATCGGGGCAATACCAGACTGTTTGGTCCAAATGCCACGGCAAGACCCATAGCCGCACACGCCCAAGCTGCAGCGCATCCAGCACAGGGTCGACACCCCAAATCCCGGGCTGGTTTTTGATTTGCTCCAGCAGTTGAAGTTCCTTAGCTCGCTCATAGGCCACAATCTCGGGCTCTACTTTCTTCCAAATCGCCTGTGCCGATGCTTCTCTGGCTTCCTGCCACAGCGGTCGTTTCGCAATCAACTTACTAAGCAAGCGTGGGCTGAGATACGATTCAAAATGGCTCACCTGCCACTCTTCGCCAAGCATTACAAGCCGCTCTATACGCCGCTCATCGACAAACCTTTCAAGCAAGATTTTCACATTCTTGTAGAAACTCTGCAGCCAATCACTGAGACGAGCTGCCGCTCGGTCTTTAGCAGAAAGTCGCTCAAACCGCCGCCCTGAGCGAAGCGCTTGAACACTCATAGAAAAGAGTTCAGACTCATGGCGAAGTTTTGCCCAGCGTTCCGCATCAATGCTTGCAAAAATGTCACGGTCCTCTCGCACTTCACCTAAATAGACTTCAAAGATGCGCCATCGCTGTTCATCTAAGACAAGAATGCCGACCCGTTCATACTCATCAACTGCAAACCATAGCGGCGTTAGATAAGGTCGTCCGTAGCGAACTTCTACATGCCCATTGGCGACATTGATTACAGGGAGTTCGATTTGCAAATCTAAGCGTTCATAGTGCAGTGTGCCCCTTGCATCACGGTATGCAAACAGTGCCAGTGTGCGCGCTTCAGGCCGTTCTGCCTCTATTAACTCCAGAACCTTGTCGTATAGCGGCTGGTCATGCTTACCTTGCGGTTCACGAATCGCCGTCAGGTCCTTCAAGCTGCTCTTTATGCGCTTCTTCCAAGCGCCACCCAGATTTTCAGGTTTTGCTGGATTGATGTCAGCATAAATGCTCAGGAAGTTGTCGGCGGCTGTCTCACCCCACTGCCTAAGTGCAGCAAGGGTGTTCTCAAGTTCAAAGTTCATACTGCAAGGTGTTTAAAGGTTTGTGAAAACTCTGCCTGCATAGCACTGCCCGCTATCGCCAAAGCAAGGCAGCTTACAAAAATTAGTAGTCTATGCAAGACTCAAACAAGCTTTCACCACAGACACCGCTCTGCTGAAATGCGCTTTTGCCTACCGTGCGGAACCTTGCGAAGGCTTTGGTAAGTAACCCACATTAGCCACAGCACTTTTTTTATGCTCTTGCTTCAATTCCCACAAGCACAGAGCGCACAAGCAATCGTCATACCTTGCAGCAATGTAAGCGCGCTCGTCATCACTGAGTGGCACAGTAGAGCACTGGCAAAGATTGATGGTGCCCATCTTGCACTCGAATCGCACGCCGCAACGCGGACATATTTTCTCTTCGTGATGTGGCATCGCAAACCAAAACGGACTTGAAAGCCCTCTCGAGCCTTCAAGTCCAATTTACAAATCACGCTTTCACTTCGCTGAACACCTCTCGCATCTGCGCTGCAGCACGCACCATATTTCTGAGCGCTGCTTTCGTCTCTTCCCACTTGCGCGTCTTTAAGCCGCAATCGGGATTGACCCAAATGTGCTCCACTGGCAACACTTCGGCGGCTTTGTTCAGCAGGCTTACCATTTCCTCCACGCTGGGCACGCGCGGCGAATGAATGTCATAGACGCCGGGGCCAATTTCATTCGGATACTTGAAGTCCGTGAAGGCTTTAAGCAGCTCCATCTCCGAGCGCGAGGTCTCAATCGTGATGACGTCGGCATCGAGCTTTGCAATGTGCTCAATGATGTCGTTAAACTCCGAGTAGCACATGTGCGTGTGAATTTGCGTCGAGTCTTCCACACCGCTTGAAGCCAAGCGAAACGCTTTGACTGCCCAGTCTAAGTATTCTGCCCAATCTTTTTTGCGAAGCGGCAAGCCTTCGCGGAACGCTGGCTCGTCAATCTGAATGATTTTGATGCCCGCTTTTTCCAGCGCAACGACTTCATCACGAATTGCTAGCGCAATCTGAAACGCCGTGTCCTTGCGAGGTTGGTCGTCGCGCACAAACGACCACTGCAAAATCGTCACAGGTCCTGTGAGCATTCCTTTCATCGGCTTCTGAGTGTGCGCCTGAGCGAAGCGACTCCAGCGCACCGTCAGGTCTCGGCTGCGCGCTACATCACCGAAGATGATGGGCGGTTTCACATAGCGACTGCCGTAGCTTTGCACCCAGCCATTTTCCGTGAAAACAAAACCGTCCAACAGTTCGCCGAAGTATTCAACCATATCATTGCGTTCAAACTCGCCATGCACAAGCACATCTAACCCAATCTCTTCTTGGAATCTAATCGCTTCAATAATTTCCTTCTCAATTTCGTGCTCATATTGCTCCTGCGTCAGTTCGCCTTTCTTTAGGCGCGCTCGCAGCTGACGCACTTCAGGCGTTTGTGGGAATGAACCAATCGTGGTCGTTGGAAAGAGCGGCAACTTGATATGCTCTTTTTGAATTTGCTGCCGCGTTGCAAAGTCGGACTTGCGTTCAAAATCTTTCTCCTCGATTGCGGCAAGGCGCGCCTTCACGGCAGGATTGTGAATGAGCGTTGAAGTGCGGCGGCTTTGATTGGCTTTGAGATTTTCTTGCAACTCTTTCTCCAACTCCGCCGACTTTTCGCCTTGCGCCAAGCGAGCCAGCGTAACAACCTCTCTGAGCTTCTGCTTCGCAAACGCAAGCCACTGTTTGATTTCAGGATTGAGTTTTTGCTCAAAGTCCAAATCAATCGGGCTGTGGAGTAGCGAGCACGATGGCGCAAGCCAAACGCGCTCAATGCCCACTTTTGTAACGGCTTTCTGAATGAGCAAGAGAGAACGCTCAAAATCGTTGCGCCAAACATTTCTGCCATCAACCACGCCAAGCGAGAGAATTTTCGTGCCAAGCTCAGGGTGATTGAGGACGTCATCCAACTGCGCAGAAGAGCGCACCACATCGAAGTGCAGGGCTTCAACAGGCAGACGCAGCGCCGTCGTAAGATTGTCGCCGTAGCCCTCAAAGTAAGCCGCCACGATAAGTTTGAGCTTGGGCACGGCTTTTCGGATTTCAGCGTATGCCGCTGCGAAGGCTTGGCGTTCCTTTTCGGTTAAATCCATCACGAGATACGGTTCATCGAGCTGAACCCACGTTGCGCCTTGCGCTTGCAATTTTTGCAGCACTTGGACATAGACGGGAAGCAAGCGGTCAAGCAAATCAATGCTTGCAAAACCGCCCTCTTTCTCTTTGCCCAAAAGCAAATACGAGACAGGACCAATGAGCACAGGCTTTGCCGCAATCCCTTGCGCTTTGGCTTCCTCAAATTCGTCAAAGACCTTTGTGCCGAAGAGTCGGAACGATTGATGTTTCTTGAACTCAGGCACGATGTAGTGGTAGTTCGTGTCGAACCACTTGGTCATTTCCATTGCGGTTACATCGAAGCCCTCCTTTTGATAGCCGCGCGCCATAGCGAAGTAGAGGTCGAGCGGCGATTTTGTTTCTGCAAGACGAGCGTAGCGGTCAGGGATTGCGCCCAGAAGCAGCGTCATATCTAACACTTGGTCGTAGAACGAAAAGTCATTTGCGGGAATGAGCTGAATCCCGACCTCTTTTTGAGTTTGCCAGTTTTGCGCCCTGATGTTACGCGCAGCTTGTAAGAGTTCCTCTTGCGAGAGCTTGCCAGACCAGTAGGCTTCGGAGGCTTTTTTGAGTTCTCGGTGGTTGCCTATTCTTGGATAGCCTAAGTTGTGCGTTTGCATTGCGACGTCGGTTTAAGTTATGAAAAACGCGATTAAAGAAAACTCGCAATGCGCTCGCAGAGTGAAGGCAGGACGAAAATGAAGTCGTTAGGTTAGAAGAATCCGAAGATGGCACCCCAAAGAAAGCAGGACAGGCAACGCTAGCGAGTAAGTAGCCCAGTGTGTTCGCGCGCTTTCTTTGTGAGTTCATCAGACCCGACAACCTGCCCCAATCCACGAGGGCATTTGTCAATGCCTTGCAGGCAAGTCTCCTGGCTTGTAGCAGTCTTT